>NZ_JBEXWB010000199.1:0-11692 GCF_040629645.1 Streptomyces sp. NPDC005899
TCGGCGGCGCCGGGTCCGGTGCCGGGCACGCAGACCGGCCCGCCCGGCGCCGACCACCGGACGACCGGCCGCCGCGAGGGCGACCGGCTGCGGTTCGTCGGAGCGGCGACCCGCCGGATCGCCCGGGGCATCGACCTGGACGAGATCGTGCTGGGCCTCTGCCGGGCGAGCGTGCCCACGTTCTCCGACGCCATACTCGTCTACCTCCGCGACCCGCTGCCGGTGGGTGACGAGCGCCCGGTCAACCCCTTCATGCTCCGGCTGCGCCGCACGGACCGGCTGCGGCTGACCGACGAGGACACCGACGGCGGCCCGGACGGTGAGCGGCTGCGGCTGTCCGCCGCCGGCCCGCAGACGGGGCTGATGCCCGCCGCCGACCTCTGCGAGGTCCTCGCGGGCGGTGCGCTGGCCGAGGTGCTGCGCGGCGTGCGGCCGGTGTTCGGCGACTCCGCCGCGGCCCGGGTCGCCCTGCCCGAGCTGCTGGGCCCCGGCCACAGCGCGCCCACCGGGCATCGGGCGATCCTGGCGCCCCTGCGCGGGAGGCGCCGGGTGATCGGCGCGGCGGTGTTCCTGCGCGGCACGGAACGTCCGCCCTTCGAGGCCAACGACCTGCTGGTCGCGGCCCAGCTGGCGACGCACACCGCGCTCGGCATCGACAAGGCGATGCTGTACGGGCGCGAGGCGTACATCGCCGACGAACTGCAGCGCACGATGCTGCCCGACTCGCTGCCCCAGCCCACCGGCGTCCGGCTGGCCTCGCGCTACCTGCCGGCGGCCGAGACGGCCCGGGTCGGCGGCGACTGGTACGACGCGATCCCGCTGCCCGGCAGCCGGGTCGCCCTGGTCGTCGGCGACGTGATGGGCCACTCGATGACGTCGGCGGCGATCATGGGGCAGCTGCGCACGACGGCGCAGACGCTGGCCGGCCTCGACCTGCCGCCCCAGGAGGTCCTGCACCACCTGGACGAGCAGGCGCAACGGCTCGGCAGCGACCGCATGGCGACCTGCCTGTACGCGGTGTACGACCCGGTCGCCCACCGGATCACCGTGGCCAACGCGGGCCACCCGCCGCCCGTGCTCCTGCATCTGGGCGGCCGGGCGGAGGTGCTGCGGGTGCCTCCCGGCGCGCCCATCGGTGTCGGCGGTGTCGACTTCGAGGCCGTCGAGCTGGACGCGCCGGCCGGGGCCACGCTGCTGCTGTACACGGACGGCCTGGTGGAGTCGCGGATACGCGACGTCTGGACCGGGATCGAGATCCTGCGCGAGCGCCTGGCGGCCACGGCCCAGCTGACGGGGCCGGACCACCCGCCGCCGCTGGAAGCGCTCTGCGACGACGTGCTGGACATGCTCGGCCCGGGCGACCGGGACGACGACATCGCGCTGCTGGCCGCCCGGTTCGACGGCATCGCTCCGAGCGATGTCGCCTACTGGTTCCTGGAGCCGGAGGACGCCGCCCCGGGGCGGGCCCGCAGGCTGGCCCGCCGGGCGCTCGGACGGTGGGGGCTGGACGACCTCTCGGACGAGGTGGAGCTGCTCGTCAGCGAGGTGGTGACCAACGCGGTGCGGTACGCGGAGCGCCCGGTGAGCCTGCGGCTGCTGCGTACCGACACGCTGCGCTGCGAGGTGGGCGACGATTCCCCGCAGCTGCCGAGGCAGCGCCGGGCCCGTGAGACGGACGAGGGCGGGCGCGGCCTGTTCCTGGTCAACCGGCTGGCGCAGCGGTGGGGGGCGACCCGGCTGTCGACGGGCAAGGTGGTCTGGTTCGAGATGGCCACCTCCGCCCCGTAGCCGGGGACGGACGGGCGGGAGGGGCGGCGCGGGCCGGCGCCGCCCCTCCGTGCGCTCAGTCTCCGAGCAGGTCCGTGTCGCTGCCCGGTCGCTCGCCGGGCGGCCGGTCCTCGTCCGGGGTCTCCTCGGGTGTGCTGGGTGACCCGCTCGGTGTCCGGGAGGGCGACCCGCTCGGTGTCGCGGCCGGGGACGTCTCCTCGCTCGGGGTCTCGCTCGGGCTCTCGCTGGGCGTCTCCGGCTCCTCGGACGGGGTCTCCTCGGGTGACTCCGTCACCGACGGCGGGGCGGAGGGGGTCTCGGTCACCGAGGTCTCACCGCGTTCCACCCCTTCGAGGTCGAAGGTCCTGGCGGAGCCGCCGCCGAGCGCGTCCAGGGTGTAGTCCGCCCAGATCCGTGCGGGGAAGCCGCCGCCGTTGGCCCGGCCGGAGTTGGCCGTGCCGGTGAGGCTGACCTGTGCGCCGCCCTTCGGGGACTCGCCGTAGAGGGCGACGACCGTGGTGAGCTCGGGGGTGTAGCCGGCGAACCACGCCGCCTTGTTCTCCTCCGCGGTCCCGGTCTTGCCCGCGGCGTCGTAGGCCGGGGTGTTCGCCTCGTGGCCGGATCCCTGGTCCACGACCTCGGTCAGCGCGTCGGTGACGGTGTCGGCGGAAGCCCGGCTGATCACCTGGGCGCCGGTGCCGTCGACGGGCTCCATGGTGCGGTCGCGGTGCTCGGCGGACTTGACGATGGTCGGGGTGACCTTCTTGCCGTGGTTGTCGAGGGTGGCGTACACCCCGGCCATGTCCCACGTGGAGGCGTTCATGGTGCCCAGGGTCAGGGAGGGCGTCTCGGGGAAGTTCTTGTCGGGTACGCCCAGGGCCAGGGCGGTCTTCTTCACCGCGGCGGGGCCGACGTCCACGACCATCTGCGCGAAGACGGAGTTGATGGACTTGTCCATCGCCGTCCGGACGGTCGGGCTGTCGTAGCTGATGTCGTCCTCGTTCTGCGGGTCGTACGGGATGTCGCTGCCGACCACGGGGCGCCTGCTGGTGCCGTCGTAGACCGTGTCGAGGCCTATGAGGTCGCCGCCCTGCGTGGTCGACCCGTTCTCCAGGGCGGACGCGAGCACGAGCGGCTTGAAGGTGGAGGCGGGCTGGTAGTCCCGGCGGGTGGCGTTGGATATGTAGTGCTCGGTGGCGCCCACGCCGCCGTAGAGCGCGACGACCTTGCCCGTCTTCGGGTCCACCGAGGTGGCGCCGGCCTGGACGGTCGCGTCGACCTTGTTCCCGTCGCGGTCCAGCTGGTCCTCCAGCTCGCGGTCGACGGACTTCTGGAGCTGCTTCTGCTTCTTCTTGTCGATGTTGAGGGTGACCGTCCAGCCGCCGGTCTCGCGCATCTCCTCGGTGATGCCCTGGCGCGCCATCTCCTGGTTGGCCGCCTCGACGAGGTAACCGGTCTGGCCGTCCATGCCGGGGGCGGCCTTCGGGGACTCGGGGACGGGGAACGTCAGCTTCGCGCGCTCCGCCTCGTCCAGCCATCCCTCGTCGACCATGTTGTCCAGGGTGTAGGCCCAGCGCTCCTTGACGAGCTTCTTGCCGGTCGGCGAGGCGACCGCCCAGTCGTACTGGCTGGGGGCCTGGAGCAGCGCCGCCAGGTAGGCGCCCCGGGAGACGTCGAGGTCCTTGGCGTCGACCCCGTAGTAGGCCTGCGCCGCCGCCTGGATACCGCTCGCACCGCGTCCGTAGTACACGGTGTTCAGGTAGCCGGCGAGGATGTCGTCCTTCTTCGTGCGCTGGTCCACCTTGAGCGAGATCACCAGCTCCTTGAGCTTGCGGGTGACCGTCCGGTCCTGCGTGAGGTAGTAGTTCTTCACGTACTGCTGCGTGATCGTGGAGCCGCCCTGCTTGCCCTTGCCGGTCAGCGTGTTGAGCAGTCCGCGCGTCGTGCCCTTGAGGTCGACGCCCTGGTCCCGGTAGAAGGACTTGTTCTCAGCCGCGACGAAGGCGTGCTGGACCTTCTTGGGTACGACGTCCAAGTCGACTATCTCCCGGTTGACGCCCTTGCCGGTCCGGGCCAGGACCGTGCCGTCGCTGTACTTGTAGACGTTGCTCTGCTTCTCGGCCTGGGCGTTGGCGGCGGGCACGTCCACGTACAGGTAGAGCGCGGCGAAGGCGCCCATCACGAGCAGGCAGAACCCGAAGAAGGTGCCCAGCATCCTCCGCCAGGTGAAGAGCCGGCGTTTCCCGCCGCCCCCGGCAGCTCGTCGCGCGTCCGCTCGACCCATCGCTGTGGTGCTCCTGTTCCTCTGCTCGAACCGCTTCGCTCGGACCTGCCAGCTAACACCGAAGGCGGGGACGAAAGACGAGCGATCCGGTCTTTTCCGGACGTGAGAATCAGCACCCGCCCCCATGGAACCGACTCACGGGGGGTGCGCAAGGTTGTGAGAACGATTAATGTGTAATCACATTGCTAGCGCGGTGACGCACCGCACGAAACGGGGGATCCCATGCCCGCACCACACGGCCGGCCCGGCACCACCGGCCCCGGAGCCGACCTGACGCCGGACGCACCCGAGATGCCCGCGCCGCAGGTCAGGGAGACGACGGCCCACTCCATCCCCGGCGGGCTCGGCCTGCTGCTGACCGTCCTCGGGGTGTTCCTGGGCGTGGGACTGGCCATCGTGGGGGGCGTGGTCGGCTCGAACGGCCACAACGGCATCGGCATCCCGGTCTTCGTCCTCGGCCTGCTGCTCTTCGTCGCATCCCTCTTCTGCATGAGCGGTGTGAAGATGGTCGCGCCCGGCGAGGCCCGGGTCATCCAGCTCTTCGGCCGGTACGTCGGCACGATCCGCGCGGACGGCCTGCGCTGGATCAACCCGCTGACCTCCAGCCGCAAGATCTCCACCCGGGTCCGCAACCACGAGACCGCCGTCCTCAAGGTCAACGACGCCTACGGCAACCCCATCGAGCTCGCCGCGATCGTCGTGTGGAAGGTCGAGGACACCGCACAGGCGCTCTTCGAGGTCGACGACTTCCTCGAGTTCGTCGCCACCCAGACCGAGGCGGCCGTCCGGCACATCGCGATCGAGTACCCGTACGACGCCCACGAGGAGGGCGGCCTGTCGCTCCGCGGGAACGCGGAGGAGATCACCGAGAAGCTGGCGGTCGAGCTCACCGCACGGGTGCAGGCGGCCGGCGTTCTGATCATCGAGTCGCGTTTCAGCCATCTCGCGTACGCCCCGGAGATCGCCTCGGCGATGCTCCAGCGGCAGCAGGCCGGGGCGGTCGTCGCGGCCCGCCAGCAGATCGTCGAGGGGGCGGTCGGCATGGTCGAGATGGCGCTGACCCGGATCGCGGAGCAGGACATCGTCGAACTCGACTCCGAGCGCAAGGCGGCGATGGTCAGCAACCTGATGGTGGTGCTGTGCGGGGACCGCGCGGCCCAGCCCGTCCTGAACACGGGCACGCTCTACCAGTGACGGACGACACCGCCCCGTCCGCCGGCGGACCCCGGCGCGGGCCGCGGCAGCGCAAGCAGATGCTTCTGCGGCTGGATCCGGCGGTCCACGACGCGCTGGCCAGGTGGGCCTCGGACGAGCTGCGCAGCGCCAACGCGCAGATCGAGTTCCTGTTGCGGCGCGCCCTCGCGGAAGCGGGGCGGCTCCCGGGGAGCGCCGCCCCCATCCCGCGCCGGGGGCGCCCGCCGAAGGCTCCCGGCGCGCCGCCCCCGGAGCCCGGCGCCGACGGCTGACCCCGAGCGCGGAATCGGCCGGGAGCCCGGGGCGGACCGCTATGCATGCGAGGTATACACACGGTGTAGTGTGCCTCGCATGTCAATCGGTCACACCCTCCTCGGGCTCCTCGAGTCCGGCCCCCGCCACGGCTACGACCTCAAGCGCACCTTCGACGAGAAGTTCGGCCACGACCGCCCCCTGCACTACGGGCAGGTCTACGCGACCATGTCCCGCCTGCTGAGGAACGGGCTCGTGGAGGTCGACGGCGTCGAGACGGACGGCGGGCCGGAGCGCAAGCGCTACGCCATCACCGAGGCCGGGGTCTCGGACGTCGCCTCCTGGCTCGCCCAGCCCGAGAAGCCGGAGCCGTACCTCCAGTCGACCCTTTACACCAAGGTCGTCCTCGCCCTGCTCACCGGCCGCAGCGCCGCCGGGCTGCTGGACGCCCAGCGCTCCGAGCACCTGCGGCTGATGCGGATCCTGACCGACCGCAAGCGCAAGGGGGACCTCGCCGACCAGCTGATCTGCGACCACGCCCTCTTCCACCTGGAGGCGGACCTGCGGTGGCTGGAACTGACCGCAGCGCGCCTCGACCAGCTGGCCCAGGTGGTGGCCCCGTGACCCCCGCCGGCTCCCTGCTGTCCGCCCGGGACCTGCACAAGACCTACGGATCGACGTCCGCCCTCGACGGCGCCTCGTTCTCCGTGCATCCCGGCGAGGTCGTCGCCGTCATGGGCCCCTCCGGCTCCGGCAAGTCGACGCTGCTGCACTGCCTCGCCGGGATCGTCGTCCCCGACTCCGGCAGCGTCACCTACGCGGGCCGCGAGCTGTCCGCCCTGTCCGACGCCGAGCGGAGCGCTCTGCGCCGCAGCGAGTTCGGCTTCGTGTTCCAGTTCGGCCAGCTCGTACCCGAGCTGACCTGTGTGGAGAACGTCGCCCTTCCCCTCCGCCTCAACGGCACCAGGCGCAAGGCCGCCGAACGCACCGCCCTGGAGTGGATGGAGCGGCTGGAGGTCGAGGACCTCGCGGCCCAGCGCCCCGGGGAGGTGTCCGGCGGCCAGGGCCAGCGCGTGGCCGTCGCCCGGGCGCTGGTCGCCTCCCCCCGGGTCGTCTTCGCCGACGAACCGACCGGGGCACTGGACTCCCTCAACGGCGAGCGGGTCATGGGACTGCTCACCGAGACCGCCCGGTCCGCCGGCACGGCCGTCGTGCTCGTGACCCACGAGGCGCGCGTCGCCGCGTACTCCGACCGCGACATCGTCGTGCGTGACGGACGCTCCCGGGACCTGGAGTACGTCATATGACCTGGTTGCGCGACCTCGGCCTCGGCATACGGTTCGCCGCCGCCGGCGGCCGTGAGGGCTGGGCCCGTACCGCGCTCACCGCCGTCGGGGTCGGGCTCGGTGTGGCACTGCTGCTCGTCGCGTCCTCCGTGCCCCATATGCTGGACCGGCGTGAGGTGCGGGGCCAGGCCCGCGAGGAGGCACGGGTCTCGCGGGACGCGGAGTCGGCGACGAAGTCGGACACCACCGTCCTGCGGGTCGACGCGGGGACCGAGTACCGCGGCCGCACCGTCGGCGGATTCCTGATGCGGGCGGAGGGGACCGACCCGCTCGTCCCGCCCGGTCTCGCGCGGATCCCCGGCCCCGGCGAGATGGCGGCCTCCCCCGCCCTGAGGGAACTGCTGTCCTCCCCCGACGGCGAGTTCCTCAGGCAACGGCTGCCCTACCGGATCACCGCGACGATCGGCGACGCCGGACTGCTCTCCCCCGGCGAGCTGTACTACTACGCGGGCAGTGACACCCTCACCCCGGCCACCGGCGGCCACCGGCTGACCGCCTACGGGTACGGGTCCCCGCGCGAACCGCTCTCGCCCGTCCTGGTCGTGCTGGTCATCATCATCTGCGTGGTGCTGCTGGTGCCGGTGGCCGTCTTCATCGCCACCGCCGTACGGTTCGGCGGCGAACGCCGGGACCGCCGGCTCGCCGCGCTGCGCCTGGTCGGCACCGGCGTACGGCAGACCCACCGGATCGCCGCGGGTGAGGCCCTGTTCGGGTCGGTGCTCGGCCTGCTGGTCGGCGGCGCGTTGTTCCTGGCGGGCCGCCGGTTCGCCGGGTCGGTGGAGGTGTGGAACCACAGCGCCTTCCCGTCCGACCTGGTGCCGGCCGCCTGGACGGCGACGCTGATCGTCCTCGCGGTGCCCCTGGCGGCGGTGCTCGTCACCCTGGCCGCCATGCGCTCGGTGGTCGTCGAACCCCTGGGTGTCGTGCGGAACGCCGGCGGCCGCGAGCGGCGCCTGTGGTGGCGGCTCCCGGTGCCCGCCGCCGGGCTGGCGGTGCTCGGGGTGACCGGACGGGTCGACGAGTCCACCACTGTGGACCCCTATCCGATCGCGGCCGGGGCGGTGCTCGTCCTGCTGGGGCTGGCGCTGCTGCTCCCCTGGTTCGTGGAGGCGGTGGTGGGGCGGCTGCGCGGCGGCCCGCTGCCGTGGCAGCTCGCCGTGCGGCGGCTCCAGCTGAACAGCGGGGCGGCCACCCGGGCCGTCAGCGGCATCACCGTGGCCGTCGCGGGAGCGGTGGCCCTGCAGATGATGTTCGCGGCCATGGGGGACGACTTCGACAGGATGACGGGGCAGGACCCGTCGCGGGCCCAGTTCCACACCTACTCCGAGCAGGTCGGCGGCGACGGGGCCGCCCGGTTCATCGAGGCTTTCCGGGCGACCGAGGGGGTCGAGGCCGTCATCGGCACGGTCGAGGCGTACGCCTCGAAGCCCGGCCGGCCGGAGAGGGAGGGCGACATCCAGTCGGTCACCTCCCTGACCGTCGGCGACTGCGCGACCCTGAAGGAGCTCGCCGACATCGGCTCCTGCCGGGAGGGGGACGTCTTCGTCGCCCATCCCAGGAACGACGAGGAGCAGTCCGACTGGATCGACGAGACCGCGCGGAAGGGCCAGGAGATCGAGCTGAACTCCTCGTACGCGGACGTGCCGGGCGAGGAGTCCCGGCTCTGGACCCTGCCGGCCGACGCCCGCACGGTGCCGGCCGGCCGTGATCCGCTCGGCACCGAGCACTGGGGCATCCTGGCCACGACCGGGGCCCTCGACCCCCGGACGTTGCCCGACGCGCAGACGGTCGCTCAGATCCGGATCGACGAGAGCGTCCCGGACGCCGCCGAGTACGTGCGCAACACGGCGGCCCGGATCGACCCGGGGATGCGGGTCGCGACCGTGACCTCGGTGACGCGGGACCGCCAGTACGCGAGCGTGCAGACCGGCCTGCGGCTCGGCGCGCTGGTGACACTCGCGCTCATCGCCCTGTCGATGCTCGTCTCCCAGCTGGAACAGTTGCGTGAGCGCGGGCGGCTGCTGTCGGTCCTGGTCGCCTTCGGCACCAGGCGCGTCACCCTGGGCTGGTCGGTGCTGTGGCAGACCGCGGTCCCGGTGGCCGTCGGCCTGCCGGCCGCGATCGCGGGTGGGACCGGACTGGGCGCGGCGATGACGTGGATGCTGGGCAAGCAGGTGACCCGGTGGTGGCTGTTCCTGCCGTTGGCGGGGGCGGGCGGCGCCGTCGTCGTCGGCGTCACGTTGCTCTCGATGCCCCTCCTGTGGCGGATGATGCGCCCGAACGGCCTGCGGACGGAGTGACGCGCCCCGGGGGCGGGCGCGCGCCGGTTCCGCGTGCCCGCCCCCTGGCCTCCCCGGCTCCGGGCCCCCTCCGGCTCCCGGGGGGTGGGAGGGGGCCGGACTCAGACCCCCTCGGGTATCCGCACCGGCAGCGCCGCCATCGCCCCGCGCAGGGCCGACGCCAGCTCCTCGAACTCCGCGTGGCGGGCGGTGCCCGCGCGGACCGCGAGCCCCACCCGCCGGGAGGGCGCCGGGTCGGTGAAGTACCCCGTGGAGAGCGCCTCGTTGCGCGCCGTCTCGACCGTGACCGCCGTACGCGGCAGCAGGGTCACCCCGAGCCCGCCCGCGACCAGCTGCACCAGGGTGGACAGCCCGGCGGCGGTCGTCGTCACCGGCGCCCCCTGGGTGCGTCCGGCCTCCCGGCAGATGTCCAGCGCCTGGTCCCGCAGGCAGTGGCCCTCGTCGAGCAGCAGCAGCGGCAGGTCGCGCAGGGCCTCGCGCGGGATGTCCTCGCGGCCGCCCAGCCCGTGTCCCCGCTCCATCACCAGCACGAAGTCCTCGTCGAAGAGCGGCAGCTCGGTGACCCCTGGCACGCCGAGGGGAACGGCGAGCAGCAGCAGGTCCAGCCGGCCCGCCGCCAGCCCGTCCAGCAGCGAGGAGGTCTGCTCCTCGTGGACCTGGAGGTCGAGCTGCGGGTAGCGCTCGTGGACCAGCCTGAGCACGCTCGGCAGCAGGTAGGGCGCGACGGTCGGGATCACCCCCAGCCTGAGCACCCCGGTGAAGGGCGCGCGGACCGCCTCGGCCTCGTCCATGAACTCGCCGAGCGCCTCCAGTACCCCGCGGGCCCGCAGGGCGAGCCGCTCACCCGCGGGTGAGAGCAGCACCCTGCGCGTCGTACGCTCGATGAGCTGGACACCGAGTGCCACCTCCAGCGCGGACACCGCCCCGGAGAGTGCCGGCTGACTCATCCCGATTACTGCCGCCGCGTCCCGGAAGTGCAGATGTTCCGCCACGGCCGCGAAGGCGCGCAGCTGGGAGAGACTGGGCTGCTTGGGCCTGTTCGGCTGATTTACATACGTCACTGATAGGTACCTCCGATCACCACGACCGAGTGTAGCTATTTCCGTGATCAATGCACTCTGTGCCAAGCTGGACCCAGTCCAACCCCCAGGAAGCCCCCCAAAAGGGGTCACCTATCCAGCAAGGAGTGCGCGTGCTCACTGTCGGTGACAAGTTCCCCGAGTTCGACCTGACCGCTTGTGTGTCGCTGGAGAGCGGCAAGGAGTTCGAGCAGATCAACCACAAGACCCACGAGGGTCGGTGGAAGGTCGTCTTCGCGTGGCCGAAGGACTTCACCTTCGTGTGCCCCACCGAGATCGCGGCCTTCGGCAAGCTGAACGACGAGTTCGCCGACCGCGACGCCCAGATCCTCGGCTTCTCCGGTGACTCCGAGTTCGTGCACCACGCCTGGCGCAAGGACCACCCGGACCTGACCGACCTGCCGTTCCCGATGATGGCCGACTCGAAGCACGAGCTCATGCGCGACCTCGGCATCGAGGGCGAGGACGGCTTCGCGCAGCGCGCCGTCTTCATCGTCGACCCGAACAACGAGATCCAGTTCACGATGGTGACCGCCGGTTCCGTGGGCCGTAACCCCAAGGAGGTCCTGCGGGTCCTCGACGCCCTGCAGACCGACGAGCTCTGCCCGTGCAACTGGACCAAGGGCGAGAACACCCTCGACCCGGTCGCGCTCCTCTCCGGCGAGTGAGCTGATACGAGATGGCACTCGACGAACTGAAGGCCGCCGTACCGGACTTCGCGAAGGACCTGAAGCTGAACCTCGGTTCGGTCATCGGTAACAGCGAGCTCCCCCAGCAGCAGCTCTGGGGCACCGTCCTCGCCTGCGCGATCGCCTCGCGCTCGCCGAAGGTGCTGCGCGAGCTGGAGCTGGAGGCCAAGGCCAACCTCTCCGCCGAGGCGTACACCGCGGCCAAGTCGGCCGCGGCCGTCATGGCGATGAACAACGTGTTCTACCGCACCCGGCACCTGCTGTCGGACCCCGAGTACGGCAACCTCCGTGCGGGCCTGCGGATGAACGTCATCGGCAAGCCGGGCGTGGAGAAGGTCGACTTCGAGCTGTGGTCGCTCGCCGTCTCCGCGATCAACGGCTGCGGCCAGTGCCTGGACTCCCACGAGCAGGTGCTGCGCAAGGCCGGCGTGGACCGTGAGACCATTCAGGAAGCCGTCAAGATCGCTTCGGTGATCCAGGCGGTCGGCGTGACCCTCGAAGCCGAGGCCGTGCTCGCCGAGTAGTACCCGTGAACGAGAAGGGCCCCGAGGACGACCGACCGTCCACGGGGCCCTTCTTACGTTCTGCGCCTCTTACGTCCCGCGCTTTTACGCCCTACGCCTCTCGCGTCCCGCACCTCCCGCGTCCCGCCCCGGCGCGCCACCCCGCTGCGGGCGTTCCCAGGCCCTGCCCCGGGTCACTTCGGGGGCGGTCCGTCCCCGGCGGGGTCCTCCGCGGTGTCCACGGGCTCCTCGACCGGCCGGGCCCCGGAGACCGGCGG
>NZ_JBEXWB010000200.1:0-11628 GCF_040629645.1 Streptomyces sp. NPDC005899
CGGCGGCCCCGGGCCGTGTCGACGGGTCCGCGTCAGCGGACGTTGCCCATCAGTGTCTTGACCTTGCCGCGGTACATGAAGATCGCGGCGCCCGCGAGGACCGCGAGGGCGGCCTGGAGTGCCACGACTCCGGTGCCGTTGAGTTCGACACCCGCGATGGAGAGCAGACCGGTGGTGCAGTCGCCGGCGGTGACCGCGAGGAACCAGACGCCCATCATCTGGCTGGCGTACTTGGCCGGGGCCATCTTCGTGGTGACCGAGAGGCCGACCGGGGAGAGCGTCAGCTCGGCCACGGTCTGCACGAAGTAGATCGCGACCAGCCACATCGCGGCGGCCTTGTGGCCGTCACCCGCGATGGCCAGCGGCGCCAGGAAGAGGAAGAAGGACGCGCCGACCAGCACCAGGCCGGAGCTGAACTTCACGATCGTGCTCGGCTCCTTGCCCCGCCGGTTCAGGGCCAGCCAGAAGGCGGCGAAGACCGGGGCCAGCGCCATGATCAGGACCGGGTTGACCGACTGGTACCAGGAGACCGGGAAGTCCCAGCCGAGGACCGAGTTCTCCGCGGAGGACTCGGCGAAGATCGCCAGCGTCGAGCCGCCCTGGTCGTAGATCATCCAGAACAGCGCGGCGGCCACGAAGAACCAGATGTAGCCGGACATCTTCGACTGCTCGGCCGCGCTGAGGTCCTTGTCGCGCTTGATGCGCGCGAGGACCATCACGGGGATGACCAGGCCGGCCACCGTGATCGGGACCAGCAGCCAGTTGAGCGTGTAGACGCCGGTGACGACCGTGCCGATGTAGAAGACGGCCGCGACGCCGAGCCAGATCATGGACTTGCGCAGCGTGGACGCGCGCTCGTCGGCGGACAGCGGCTTCGGGACGACGAGGCTGCGCTTGTCGAGGTGGCGGGTGCCGAGCATGAACTGGACGACGCCGAGTCCCATGCCGAGCGCCGCCAGCGCGAAGCCCAGGTGCCAGTTGACGTTCTCGCCGACGGTGCCGATCACCAGCGGGGCGGCGAAGGCGCCCACGTTGATGCCCATGTAGAAGATCGTGAAGCCACCGTCGCGGCGCGGGTCGTCCGGGCCGTCGTAGAGGTGGCCGACCATCGTGGAGATGTTGGACTTCAGCAGCCCGGAGCCGATCGCCACCAGCCCGAGGCCGGCGAAGAAGGTGCCCTCGGAGGGCAGGGCCAGCGTCAGGTGGCCGAGCATGATGACGCCGCCCGCGATGGCGACGGTCTTGCGGGGGCCCCAGACGCGGTCGCCGAACCAGCCGCCGGGCATGGCGAGCAGGTACACCAGCGACAGGTAGACCGAGTAGATCGCCGTGGCCGTGGCGGGATTCATGTGAAGCCCGTTGGGAGCGATCAGGTAGAGCGGGAGCAGCGCGCGCATGCCGTAGTAGCTGAAGCGCTCCCACATCTCCGTCATGAAGAGAGTGGCCAGGCCGCGGGGGTGGCCGAAGAAGGTCTTCTCCGTACCAGTCGTACTGGCCGGGTCCTTCGTCAGGCTGGACGCCATGGTCGATCCTTGCTGGTCGGGACGCGTCGCCTCGTGAGCGGTACGCGCCCGGTGGGGGGTAGCCGGCACCGGCGCGGCTCAGGCCCCGCCCCCGACGCCTCAAGGGGACTCGACTCGGCCACCGGCTCCGTGGGGGAGCAGGTGGCGGACTCGGGGACCGACCGCACCGGGATCCACGCCCGTCACGCGTCCTCGCGCTCCGGGCCCGGCCCATAGGTCATTCACTGATTCAGGGCCGGCGGGAACCGGCCCGCACACAAAAGTGACCCTCGGCGCGAAACGCTGACCAAAGGTCCTCAGGTGGTGCAACAGGCGTCGAGCAACCATACGCCACGACACATGGACATATGGAAGGACTTGAGACATGGATCACAGGTCTCGACGGAACCAAGATCCCATATTCAAAGGTCTCTGTCCGTTTCGGGTCCCTGACTCATAGGTGCCGACGAGTGCCTCCCTGGCGGGGGCCGGTGCGGACTACCATCACCCCATGACCCGTGTACTGCTCGCCGAGGATGACGCGTCCATCTCGGAGCCACTGGCCCGCGCCCTGCGTCGTGAGGGTTACGAGGTCGAAGTCCGCGAGGACGGCCCGACCGCGCTCGACGCCGGGCTGCAGGGCGGCATAGACCTGGTCGTGCTCGACCTGGGGCTGCCCGGGATGGACGGCCTGGAAGTCGCGAGGCGGCTGCGCGCCGACGGCCACGCGGTACCCATCCTGGTCCTCACCGCCCGGGCCGACGAGGTCGACACCGTCGTCGGGCTCGACGCCGGAGCCGACGACTACGTCACCAAGCCCTTCCGTCTCGCCGAACTGCTCGCCCGGGTCCGCGCCCTGCTGCGCCGCGGGTCCACGGAGCCCGCCCCGCAGCCCGCCACCCACGGCGTACGGATCGACGTCGAGTCGCACCGCGCGTGGATGGGCGAGGAGGAACTCCAGCTCACGGCGAAGGAGTTCGACCTGCTGCGGGTGCTCGTCCGGGACGCCGGCCGGGTCGTCACCCGGGACCAGCTGATGCGCGAGGTGTGGGACACCACGTGGTGGTCCTCCACCAAGACCCTCGACATGCACATCTCCTGGCTCCGTAAGAAGCTCGGCGACGACGCGGCGAACCCCCGCTACATCGCCACCGTGCGGGGCGTCGGCTTCCGCTTCGAGAAGAGCTGACGTACAGAGACAGTCATGCGCCGCCGACTGATCAACTCCACGCTCGCCGTGGTCCTCGTCGTGATCGCCGTCTTCGGCGTCTCCCTCGTCATCGTCGAGACACGCACCATCAGCAACAGCGCCCAGGAGAGCGTCGACTCCGAGGCGCTGAGACTGATCAGCGTCGTGGAGAGCCGCCTGCTCGGTGCGGAACGGATCACCCCCGACGTCCTGGCGGAGCAGGTCGACCCCACCCGGTACGCGCGCGTCGAGATCCCCGGACGCCCCGCCATCGAGGTCGGCGAGCGCCCCACGGACAGCGTCCTGCGCAGCACGGAGACCGGGGAGGACGGTGAGAAGGTCACCGTCGAGGAGTCGCGCTCGGCCGTCACCCGCGAAGTCGGCCGGACACTGATGATCATCGGCGCGGTGGCACTGCTCGCGATCGTCTCCGCGGTGCTCCTCGCCGTGCGCCAGGCCAACCGCCTGACCTCGCCCCTGACCGACCTCGCCGAGACCGCCGAACGTCTCGGCTCCGGCGACCCGCGCCCCCGGCACAAGCGGTACGGGGTGACGGAGCTGGACCGGGTCGCCGATGTCCTGGACGCGTCGGCCGAGCGCATCGCCCGGATGCTCACCGCCGAACGGCGGCTGGCCGCGGACGCCTCGCACCAGCTCCGCACCCCGCTCACGGCGCTCTCGATGCGGATCGAGGAGATCTCCGTCACCGACGACCCGGACACGGTGAAGGAGGAGGCCAACATCGCGCTGACCCAGGTCGAGCGGCTCACGGACGTCGTGGAGCGGCTCCTGACCAACGCCCGCGACCCGCGTACCGGCTCCGCGGTCTTCTTCGACCTCGACGAGGTCGTCAAGCAGCAGATCGAGGAGTGGCGACCGGCCTACCGCAGCGCGGGCCGCGCGGTCGTCTGTTCCGGCAAGCAGGGGCTGCGGGCCGTGGGCACCCCGGGCGCGGTGGCCCAGGTGCTCGCCGCGCTGATCGAGAACTCCCTGATGCACGGCGGCGGCACGGTCGCGCTGCGCACCCGGGTCACCGGCAACCAGGTCGTCATCGAGGTGACGGACGAGGGCCCCGGCGTACCGGCCGACCTCGGGGCGCGGATCTTCGAGCGGACCATCAGCGGCCGCAACTCCACCGGCATCGGGCTCGCGGTCGCCCGGGACCTCGCGGAGGCCGACGGCGGCCGGCTGGAACTGCTCCAGCAGCAGCCGCCGGTGTTCGCCCTCTTCCTCAGCCGGGTCGCGCCCGCCCGCGAGGAACCCGAGCGCCCGGTGCGCTGAGGGGCCGTGGCGGCCGTCGGCCGCCACGCGGAGGCGGGACGGACCCGCCCGGCGGGGCCCGTCAGCGGCTCACGGGGCCACGCGCTACGTCGTCGGCGGGTCGTCGCTGCTCCAGAAACCGCTCCGCGTCGAGCACGGCCTCCTTGGCGGGAAGCGCCTTGAACACCCAGGTGCGGTACGACCAGAAGCGGAAGAGGGTCGCGACGGAGATGCCGAGGATCTTGAAGACGTTGCTCTGGACCGGGCTGTTCCAGCCGAAGCCGTACGTCGCCAGGTACAGCACGCCCGTCTCGATCACCGCCCCCACGGCGCTGAACAGCAGGAACAGCGTCAGTTCACGGGCCCGGCCGCTCTTGTCGCGGTCCCGGTAGGTCCAGTAGCGGAAGCCGACGTAGTTGAACAGGATGGCGACGATCGTCCCCATCAGCCCGGCGCGCACCACCGGGATGTCCGTGGTGCGCCAGATCAGGTTGGAGACGGCGATGTTCACGACCAGCCCGAAGGCGCCGACCGCGCCGAACTTGGCGACCTCCCGGGCCAGCAGATCAAGCCGGGCCCGCAGTGCGCCCCGTTCGCTCATGTGATCGCTCAGCCCCGTCCGGTCGGTTTCGTCAACCCGGCCATGCTAACGACCTCCCCCGTGTGATGCCCGTGAGCCGCCCGGCCCCCCCTGACGAGGGGCCCGGTCCGAGGACGGTGAAGAGACCTTCCGGCCGCCGGATACCCTGGAAGCGTGACGTTCCCGGTAGTCGGTATGGTCGGCGGCGGTCAGCTCGCCCGCATGACCCACGAGGCGGGCATCCCCCTCGGGCTGAAGTTCAAGCTGCTCAGTGACACACCTCAGGATTCGGCCGCCCAGGTGGTGAGCGAAGTCGTCGTCGGCGACTACCGCGACCTGGAGACGCTGCGCGCCTTCGCGCGCGGCTGCGACGTGATCACCTTCGATCACGAGCACGTGCCGACCGAGCACCTGCGCGCCCTGGAGGCGGACGGCATCCCCGTCCGCCCCGGCCCCGACGCCCTGGTGCACGCCCAGGACAAGGGGGTGATGCGCGCCAGGCTGACGGAGATCGGTGTGCCCTGCCCCCGCCACCGCATCGTGAAGGACCCGGCCGACGCCGCGGCCTTCGCCGAGGAGGCCGGCGGCTTCCCCGTCATCCTCAAGACGGTCCGCGGTGGCTACGACGGCAAGGGCGTGTGGGTGGTCCGCTCCGAGGAGGACGCGGCCGAGCCCTTCCGGGCCGGTGTCCCCGTCCTCGCCGAGGAGAAGGTCGACTTCGTCCGGGAGCTGGCGGCCAACATCGTCCGCTCGCCGCACGGCCAGGCCGTCGCCTACCCGGTCGTCGAGTCGGTCCAAGTCGACGGCGTCTGCGACACGGTCATCGCGCCGGCCCCCGAGCTCGGTGAGCGGCTGGCCGGCGAGGCCCAGCAGCTCGCCCTGCGCATCGCCGCCGAGCTGGGCGTGGTCGGCCACCTCGCGGTCGAGCTGTTCGAGACCCGCGACGGCAGGATCCTCGTCAACGAGCTGGCGATGCGCCCGCACAACTCCGGTCACTGGACCCAGGACGGCGCGGTCACCTCGCAGTTCGCCAACCACGTCCGGGCCGTCCTGGACCTGCCGCTCGGCGACCCGCGTCCGCGCGCCACCTGGACGGTCATGTGCAACGTCCTGGGCGGCGACTACCCGGACATGTACCAGGCCTACCTGCACTGCATGGCCCGCGACCCGCAGCTCAAGATCCACATGTACGGCAAGGACGTGAAGCCCGGCCGCAAGGTCGGCCACGTCAACACCTACGGCGACGACCTGGCGGACGTGCGCGAGCGCGCCCGGCACGCGGCCGACTACCTGCGAGGAACGATCACCGAATGACCTCCCCCGGCACCGCGCCCAGCCCCGTCGTCGGCATCGTCATGGGGTCGGACTCCGACTGGCCCGTCATGGAGGCGGCCGCCGAGGTCCTCGACGAGTTCGAGATCCCCTACGAGGTCGACGTCGTCTCCGCCCACCGCATGCCGCGCGAGATGATCGCGTACGGGGAGGGGGCGGCGGACCGCGGGCTGAAGGTGGTCGTCGCCGGCGCGGGCGGGGCGGCGCACCTGCCGGGCATGCTGGCCTCGGTGACCCCGCTGCCCGTCATCGGTGTCCCGGTGCCGCTGAAGTACCTCGACGGCATGGACAGCCTGCTCTCCATCGTGCAGATGCCCGCCGGAGTCCCCGTCGCCACCGTCTCGGTCGGCGGCGCGCGCAACGCGGGCCTGCTCGCGGCCCGCATCCTCGCCGCGCACGACACCGGGCTGCTGGCACGGATGAAGGACTTCCAGCAGGAGCTCAACGACCAGGCCACCGAGAAGGGCAGGCGGCTGCGCGCCAAGGTCGAGGGCGCCGACTCCTTCGGCTTCGGGAAGTAGGCCCCGGATGAGCAGCGAGTACCACCTGGACCGGGCCCGCCGCCTCCTCGCCGACCACCCCGTCGTCGACGGCCACAACGACCTGCCCTGGGCGCTGCGCGAACAGGTCGGCTACGACCTCGACGCACGGGACGTCTCCACCGACCAGACCGGCGTCCTGCACACGGACATCCCGCGCCTGCGGGCCGGCGGCGTCGGGGCGCAGTTCTGGTCCGTCTACGTGCCCGCCCACCTCGCCGGCGACGACGCGGTCAGCGCCACGCTGGAGCAGATCGACGTGGTCGCCGAGCTGCTGGACCGCCACCCGGCGGACCTGCGGCGCGCGCTGACCGCGGACGACATGGAGAAGGCCCGGGCCGAGGGCCGCATCGCCTCCCTGATGGGCGCCGAGGGCGGCCACTCCATCAACAACTCCCTGGGCACCCTGCGCGCGCTGCACGCCCTCGGCGTCCGCTACCTGACGCTGACGCACAACGACAACACCGACTGGGCGGACTCGGCGACCGACTCCCCGCGCGTCGGCGGACTGTCGGAGTTCGGCCGCGAGGTCGTGCGCGAGATGAACCGCATCGGCATGCTGGTCGACCTCTCCCACGTGGCGGCCACCACGATGCGTGACGCGCTGGCCGTCTCGGTCGCGCCCGTGATCTTCTCCCACTCCTCCGCCCGGGCCGTCTGCGACCACCCGCGGAACATCCCCGACGACGTGCTGCGGACGCTGGCGGCCAACGGGGGCGTGGCCATGGCGACCTTCGTGCCGAAGTTCGTCCTCCCGGCGGCGGTCGAGTGGACGCTGGCCGCCGACCGCAACATGCGGGAGCACGGTCTGCACCACCTCGACACCACCCCGGCCGCCATGCGGATCCACGCGGACTTCGAAGCGGTCCACCCCCGCCCCCTGGCGACCGTGGCGACGATCGCCGACCACCTCGACCACATGCGCGAGGTCGCCGGCGTCGACCACATCGGCATCGGCGGCGACTACGACGGCACGGCGTTCCTGCCCCGGGCGCTGGAGGACGTCTCCGGCTACCCGAACCTGATCGCGGAGCTGCTGGCCCGCGGCTGGTCGGAGCGGGACCTCGCCAAGCTCACCTGGCAGAACGCGGTGCGGGTGCTGCGTGACGCGGAAGCGGTCTCCCGGGACCTGAGCGTCCGGCTGGGCCCGTCGCACGCCACGATCGGGCAGCTGGACGGCCCGGCACGCTGACTCCGGGGCCGCCCACTCCCGCGCCTTCGCGCCGGACGGGGGCCGGCCCCGTCCGGCGGCGGGACGCGGCCGGAGCGGCGCGGCCCCGCGCCGGGCGACGATCAGGCCTTCGGCCGGCCCATCGCCCGGTAGGTCCAGCCCGCCTCACGCCATACGAGCGGGTCGAGCGCGTTGCGCCCGTCCAGGAGGGTGCGCCGCGCAGCCACCTCACCCAGCGCCGCGGCGTCCAGCTCGCGGAACTCCCGCCATTCCGTCAGGTGCAGGACCACGTCCGCGCCGCGCACGGCGTCCAGAGCCGTCTCCGCGTAGCCGAGTGTCGGGAACAGCCGCCGGGCGTTGTCCATGCCCTTCGGGTCGAAGACGGTGACCTGCCCGCCCTGCAGGTGGATCTGCCCGGCGACGTTCAGCGCCGGCGAATCGCGTACGTCGTCGGAGTCCGGCTTGAAGGTCGCGCCCAGCACCGCCACCCGGGTGCCCAGGAACGAGCCTCCGCCCACGGCTTCCCGGGCCAGCTCCACCATGTGCCCGCGGCGGCGCATGTTGATCGAGTCGACCTCGCGCAGGAAGGTCAGGGCCTGGTCCGCGCCCAGTTCGCCGGCGCGGGCCATGAAGGCGCGGATGTCCTTGGGCAGGCAGCCACCGCCGAAACCGACTCCGGCCCGCAGGAACTTCTTCCCGATCCGCTCGTCGTGGCCGAGCGCCTCCGCCAGCTTCACCACATCGCCGTCGGCGGCCTCGCAGACCTCCGCCATCGCGTTGATGAACGAGATCTTGGTGGCCAGGAAGGAGTTCGCGGAGGTCTTGACCAGCTCCGCCGTCGGGAAGTCCGTCACGACGAAGGGGGAGCCTGCACCGACCGGCCCCGCGTACACCTCGCGCAGCACCTTCTCGGCCCGCTCGCTCTCGACCCCCACGACGATCCGGTCCGGGTGCAGGGTGTCGTTCACCGCGAAGCCCTCCCGCAGGAACTCCGGGTTCCAGGCCAGCTCCGCGTCCGTGCCGGCCGGTGCGAGTTCGCTCAGCCGGGCCGCGAGGCGGGCGGCCGAGCCCACCGGCACGGTGGACTTGCCCACCACCAGCGCGGGCCGGGTGAGCTGCGGTGCCAGGGACTCGAAGGCGCTGTCCACATAGCTCATGTCGCAGGCGTACTCACCGTGCTTCTGGGGAGTGTTCACACAGACGAAGTGCACATCGCCGAAGGCGCCGACCTCCTCCCAGGAGGTGGTGAAACGCAGACGCCCCGTGGACCCCTCGATGCCGGCGACGTGCTTGCGCAGGATCTCCTCGAGCCCTGGCTCGTACATCGGCACCCGGCCCGCCGAGAGCATCTCGATCTTCTCCGGCACCACGTCGAGGCCCAGGACCTCGAAGCCGAGCTCCGCCATGGCCGCGGCATGGGTGGCGCCGAGGTAGCCGGTACCGATCACGGTGATCCTGAGGGCCATGGGTGCTCCTGAACGATGCGGACAGACGTGCGCAGCCGAGCATATCCGGGCCTGCGGAACCCCCGTTTTCCGGCGGCCCGGGCGCTGTCGGCAAGCTCACGTGCCGCGCCCGTATGCCGGAGCGGGGACCGCGGACTAAAATTGGGTTACTTAACGGTAGTTAGCATCCTTGGGGAGTGAACGTCTTGGCGGGTTCGACCGACTTCGACCTGTACCGTCCGGCCGAGGAGCACGACATGCTCCGCGAGACGATCCGCTCGCTGGCCGAGGCGAAGATCGCCCCGCACGCCGCCGCGGTCGACGAGGAGGGCCGCTTCCCGCGGGAGGCGCTGGACGCCCTGGTCGCCTCGGACCTGCACGCGGTCCACGTCCCGGAGGAGTACGGCGGTGCGGGCGCCGACGCGCTCGCCACGGTCATCGTGATCGAGGAGGTGGCCCGCGCCTGCGCGTCCTCCTCCCTCATCCCGGCCGTGAACAAGCTGGGTTCGCTCCCGGTGATCCTCTCCGGCTCCGAGGAGCTGAAGAAGAAGTACCTGGGCCCGCTCGCCAAGGGTGAGGCGATGTTCTCGTACGCCCTGTCCGAGCCGGACGCCGGCTCCGACGCGGCGGGCATGAAGACGAAGGCCGTGCGCGACGGCGACTTCTGGGTCCTCAACGGTGTGAAGCGCTGGATCACCAACGCGGGCGAGTCCGAGTACTACACGGTCATGGCCGTCACCGACCCGGAGAAGCGCTCCAAGGGCATCTCGGCGTTCGTCGTCGAGAAGTCCGACGAGGGCGTCTCCTTCGGTGCCCCGGAGAAGAAGCTCGGCATCAAGGGCTCCCCGACGCGCGAGGTCTACCTCGACAACGTCCGTATCCCCGCGGACCGCATGATCGGCGAGGAGGGCACGGGCTTCGCCACGGCGATGAAGACCCTGGACCACACCCGCATCACGATCGCGGCCCAGGCCATCGGCATCGCCCAGGGCGCCCTGGACTACGCCAAGGGCTACGTCCAGGAGCGCAAGCAGTTCGGCAAGCCGATCGCCGACTTCCAGGGCATCCAGTTCATGCTCGCCGACATGGCGATGAAGCTGGAGGCTGCCCGCCAGCTCACCTACGCGGCGGCGGCCAAGTCCGAGCGCCTCGACGGCGATCTCACCTTCTTCGGCGCCGCGGCCAAGTGCTTCGCCTCCGACGTCGCGATGGAGGTCACCACGGACGCGGTCCAGCTGCTCGGCGGCTACGGCTACACCCGTGACTACCCCGTCGAGCGCATGATGCGCGACGCCAAGATCACCCAGATTTATGAGGGCACGAACCAAGTGCAGCGGATCGTGATGGCAAGGAACCTTCCCTAGCAGGGTTTTTGCAGGTCAGAAGCTGTTTCGAAGGTCCGGAGGGGCGTCCTTGGCTTTCTGTCCCTTGCGGCCTGATCAGGGCCGTTCCTGGGCGTCATGCTGGGGGAATCCTGGGCGGATGCCGGGCTGAAAACAGCCACTGACCTGCACAAACAACGCAGCCCCCGGCGCGACGCCGGGGGCTGTTGTCGTAGGAGGATCAGGCGACCTCTGATGCCTCCGTCGGGTCGTCGGCGCCGGGCGTCAACATCGTTGCGATGGCGGCCCGACCGCGCTGCTCGGCCCCTTCGAAGATGTAGTGGTAGTGCTCCCTCAGTACGTCCGTACTGCTGTGGCCCATCCAGTCGGCCACGTCGTTCTCGGGGACTCCGGCGTACAGCAGCCGCGACCCGTAGTAGTGCCGGAGTGAGTGGGCCTTGCAGTACTTCACCTGTCCCTTGCCCAGAGCCTCCATCCAGATCTTCGGGTAGAAGTACGACGCGTAGAGGTAGCCAGTCCGCGTCACGTTGGGGAAGAGGAGCCGCTCCGGCCCCCATACGCCGTGGTTCTTGATGTGCCGTCGAAGCTCGAAGGCGACGTTCGGCGGGAGGGGGACGGTACGCCCTGGCTCGCCTTCGTCACGAGCCTTGATGTGCCGACGCTGGATCGCGCTGTTCTTCCCCGACTCGGTGTCTCCGTCCTCCGCAATCTGGAAGTCGACGCGAAGCGTCTCGGCCTTGAAGTCGATCTGATCGCGGGACACCGCCATGGCCTCACCGAGCCGCAGGCCGCACCCGGCCATGAGCCACAGCATCGCGCGGTATCGCGGAGGAGCGGCATCCAGCATCGCCAGAACTTCCCGCGTCGTGAGCCGCCTTGCGGTGCTCTTCTGCTCCCGGATCTCCTTGGCGCGGCTGCCCGCGCCCTTGACCTTCTTGCACGGGTTCCGGCCGACGATCTCGTTGACGACAGCCCAGTCCATCATCCCGGAGAAGAACGAGAACCGCTGACGCCGTGTGCGGGCGGACAGCTTCCGGTCCTGCTCCATCCACAAGAGCCACTGCTCAACATCAGCGACCTTGAGGGACACGATGGAACGGGCCTTGAAGAACGGCTCAATGGTCGTGTTGAGGATCGACCGGTAGGGACTGCTGCACGGAAAGGTGACACCTTGACCTGGCTTGCTGAGAGGCGGCCTGGAAGGATGTCGCAGTGCCCAAGCCGTATCCGAAAGAGTTCCGCGATGACGTCGTGCGGGTCGCGCGCA
>NZ_JBEXWB010000201.1:0-11627 GCF_040629645.1 Streptomyces sp. NPDC005899
CCCGCCCGGGGCCGCCCCTCCCCGCGTCCCGTGCGTCAGTGCCGGTCGGCCAGGAGCGCCTCGACACGGGCCCGGACGTCGTCCGTCGCCAGACCGCGGATCGTCAGCGTCGTCCGGCGGCGCAGCACGTCGTCCGCCGTCTCGGCCCACTCACGGTCGCGGGCGTACGCCACCTGGGCCCAGATCTCCGGGGCGTCCGGGTGGACGCGCTCGGCCAGCGCCGGATCCTCGTTCGCGAGGCGGGCGATGTCGAAGGAGAGCGAGCCGTAGTGGGTGGCCAGGTGGCGGGCCGTGTCGGCCGCCATCCGCGGCCCCGGGGTGCCGCCGTCGACCAGGAGCCGGTGCGCGACGGCGTTCGGGTTGGCGATGCCGGGCAGCGGCAGCTTCCTCGGCAGCCGTGCCATCGGCTCCATGTCCTCGGCGAGGGGGTGCCCGGGCAGGGCGGCCAGCTTGTTCATCACCGTGCGGCCGATGTGGCGGAACGTCGTCCACTTGCCTCCCGCGACGGACAGCATCCCGCCGCGGCCCTCCGTCACGACCGTCTCCCGCTTGGCCTTGGACGTGTCGCCCGGACCGCCCGGCAGCACCCGCAGCCCGGCGAAGGAGTAGGTGATCAGATCGCGGGAGAGCTGCTGGTCACGTACCGAGAACGCCGCCTCGTCCAGGATCTGCGCGGTGTCCTTCTCGGTCACGGCGACGTCGGCCGGGTCGCCCTCGTACTCCTCGTCCGTCGTGCCGAGCAGGAGCATGTCCTCCCACGGCAGGGCGAACGTGATCCGGTACTTGTCGATCGGCGTGGCCAGCGCGGCCTTCCAGGGGCGGGTGCGCTTGAGCACCAGGTGCGCGCCCTTGGACAGGCGTATGGACGGCGCCGCGTTCGGGTCCTCCATCTTGCGCAGGTGGTCGACCCACGGGCCGGTGGCGTTCAGCACGAGACGGGCGTCGACGCCGAACTCGGTACCGTCCTGCCGGTCCGTCAGTTCCGCCCCGGTGACCCGGCCCCGGGTGAAGCGGAGCCCGGTGACCGCCGCGTGGTTGAGGACGACGGCGCCCGCGTCCACGGCCGCGCGGACGGTCATCAGCGCCATCCGCGCGTCGTTCATCTGGTCGTCGCCGTAGACCGCGACGGCCTTCAGGTTGTCCGTGCGCAGCTCCGGCACGTCACGCTGTGCCCGCGTCGGGCTGATCACGTGGCCGACGCCGTCACCGAACGCGGACAGCGCCGAGTAGGCGAAGACGCCCGCGCCCAGCTTGGCCGCGCCGTGCGGGCCGCCCTTGTAGACCGGCAGGTAGAAGGTGAGCGGGTTGGCCAGGTGCGGGGCGACCTGACGGGAGACCGCGCGCCGCTCGAAGTGGTTCTCCGCGACCAGCTTCACCGCGCCGGTCTGCAGGTAGCGCAGACCGCCGTGGAGCAGCTTGGAGGAGGCGGAGGAGGTGGCGCCGGCGAAGTCGCCGGCGTCCACCAGGGCCACCCGCAGTCCCGACTGCGCGGCGTGCCAGGCGGTGGAGATGCCCAGGATGCCGCCGCCGATCACCAGGAGGTCGTACGTCGCCTTGGACAGCTGCTCCCGGGTCTCGGCGCGGCTCGGGAGGGAGCCGGAGGCCGGACGCGTCCCGAGGGCGGGGACGCTCTGCAGGGTGGTCATATCGATTACTCCTCGACAGTGTCGTCGTCGAGCCAGCCCATGGACCGTTCGACGGCCTTGAGCCAGCTCTTGTACTCGCGGTCGCGGGTGGCCGCGTCCATACGGGGTGTCCACTCGGCGGCCCGGCGCCAGTTGGCGCGCAGCGCGTCGGTGTCCGGCCAGAAGCCGACGGCCAGGCCGGCGGCGTAGGCGGCGCCGAGGCAGGTCGTCTCGGCGACCATGGGGCGCACCACGGGCGCGTCCAGGAAGTCGGAGAGCGTCTGCATCAGCAGGTTGTTGGAGGTCATGCCGCCGTCGACCTTCAGAGCGGTCAGCTCGACGCCGGAGTCCTTGGTCATGGCGTCGCTGATCTCGCGGGTCTGCCAGGCGGTGGCCTCGAGCACGGCACGGGCGATGTGCGCCTTGGTGACGTACCGGGTGAGGCCGGCGATCACGCCGCGGGCGTCCGGACGCCAGTAGGGGGCGAACAGTCCGGAGAACGCGGGCACGAAGTACGCGCCGCCGTTGTCCTCGACGGAGGAGGCGAGCGTCTCGATCTCCGCCGCGGACTTGATGAGGCCCATCTGGTCGCGCATCCACTGCACCAGCGAGCCGGTGACGGCGATGGAGCCCTCCAGGGCGTACACCGCCTTCTCGTCGCCGATCCGGTAGCCGACGGTCGTCAGCAGCCCGTTGTACGAGTTCACGGGGGTGTGGCCGGTGTTCATCAGCATGAAGGTGCCGGTGCCGTACGTGGACTTGGCCTCGCCCTTGGCGAAACACGTCTGGCCGAACAGCGCGGCCTGCTGGTCGCCGAGCGCGGAGGCGACCGGCACGCCGTCCAGCACTCCGCCCTTGGCGTTGCCGTACACCTCCGCGGAGGACCGGATCTCCGGCAGCACGGAGGGCGGGATCTCCATCGACTGCACGATCCGGTCGTCCCACTGCATCGTGTGCAGGTTCATCAGGAGGGTGCGCGAGGCGTTGGTGACGTCGGTGACGTGCACGCCGCCGTCGGTGCCTCCGGTCAGGTTCCAGATGACCCAGGAGTCCATGGTGCCGAAGAGGATGTCCCCGCGCTCGGCGCGCTCGCGGAGCCCTTCGACGTTGTCGAGCAGCCAGCGGACCTTGGGGCCGGCGAAGTACGACGCCAGCGGCAGGCCCGTCTCGCGGCGGAAGCGGTCCTGTCCGACGTTGCGGCCGAGGTGCTTGCAGAGGGCGTCGGTGCGGGTGTCCTGCCAGACGAGGGCGTTGTGGACGGGTTCACCGGTGTTCCGGTCCCAGAGCAGGGTGGTCTCGCGCTGGTTGGTGATACCGATCGCCTTGACGTCGGCGGAGGTGATGCCGGCCTTGACGATCGCGCCGGCGACGACCTCCTGGACGTTCTCCCAGATCTCGGTCGCGTCGTGTTCGACCCAGCCGGGCTTGGGGAAGATCTGCTCGTGCTCCTTCTGGTCGACGGAGACGATCCGGCCGTCCTTGTCGAAGACGATGCACCTGCTGGACGTGGTGCCCTGGTCGATGGCCGCGATGAAGGGGCCGGTGGTGTGTGCGTCGGTCACGGTGTGCTCCCGGAGGTCTGTGTGGTGGTGAGGGGGGTCACTCAGGCGAAGGCGAGGTTGTAGAGCCCGCCGGCCAGGGCGGCACCGATGAGCGGTCCTACCACCGGTACCCAGGCGTACCCCCAGTCCGAACCGCCCTTGTTCGGCAGCGGCAGCAGTGCGTGCACGATGCGCGGACCGAGGTCGCGCACCGGGTTGATCGCGTAGCCGGTGGGGCCGCCGAGCGAGAGGCCGATGCCGACGACCACCAGGGAGGTGATCAGGGCGCCGAGGGCTCCCAGGCCGTTGCCCTCGTCGTTGAGGCCCTGAGTGAGGATCGCCAGGATCAGGACGAACGTCGCGATGACCTCCGTCACCACGTTCTGCACCGCGTTCCGGATCTCCGGACCCGTGGAGAAGACGCCGAGCACCGGGCCCGCCGCGGGCGCCGACGACTGGTCGACCATGCCCTCCTCGTGGGGCTGGCCCCCGACGATCTCGGGGTCGGTGAGGTGCGCGTGGAACTGTCCGTAGTACACGGCCCAGACGAGCACGGCGCCGATCATCGCGCCGAGCAGTTCGGAGGCCAGGTACAGGGGCACGTCGCTCCACGCGGTGCCGCCCTGGATCGCGAGGCCGATGGTGACCGCCGGATTGAGGTGGGCACCGGACACACCGGAGGCGATGTAGGCGCCGGTCAGCACCGCGAAGCCCCACCCGAAGGTGATGGCCAGCCAGCCGGCGTTCTGCGCCTTGGAGCGCTTGAGCGTGACGGCGGCACAGACACCGCCGCCGAGCAGGATGAGTATGGCGGTACCGATGGTCTCGCCGATGAAGATGTCGGAGCTGGACACCCGCGACTCCTTTGTCCTTCGTCCAGGGGGGAGGCGAAACACCGGGTCCCTCCGGTGGATCGCGCCCCAGGTGGGTACCCGTTGAGCACGGAGACACCACCTGTGAGGGCTTGACCGGCCCTCGGCACTGTCACACCCTAACGCCTATTGCCGTTAGGTGTTCGGCAATGCCGACCGGTGAACGGCAATGTTTCTCCCCGGAGAACGACGCGTCAAGAGTTCCGGGGTGCGGACTCGGCCCGGAGCCGGATCGTTACGGACGGCCGCGGCCGGAATCGGCGCGGCGGGCGTGAGGCGCCTCAGAAGCGCCCGGCACCCAGGTCCCGCGACACGGCGCGGGCGCAGTCCCGTACGGCGGCGACGAGCTCGGGGCGCAGCTCCCCGCCCGCGCACACCCGCTCCACGGCACCCGTCACGGCGACGGCGCCGACGGGCATCCTGCGCCGGTCGTGCACGGGCGCGGCCACGGCCGCCACGCCCTCCCAGGTCTCCTCCACGTCCGCGGCCCAGCCCTGCGCGCGGATCAGGTCGAGCAGGGACTCGAACTCCTGGGCGCCGGTGACCGTGCGCGGGGTGAACGCCCGCCGCTCCGCCTCGGCGACCTCGCTGTGCGCGACCGGGTCGTAGGCGCAGAGCACCTTCCCCAGGGCGGTGGAGTGCAGCGGCTGCATGGCGCCGACCTCGAGGACCTGGCGGCTGTCGTCCGGCCGGAAGACGTGGTGGACGATCAGGACGCCGTGCTGGTGCAGCACGCCCAGGTGGACGCTCTCGCCGCTGGAGCGGGCCAGGTCGTCGGTCCACACCAGCGCGCGGGCCCGCAGTTCGTGCACGTCGAGATAGCTGTTGCCCAGGCGGAGGAGCTCGGCGCCGAGCTGGTAGCGGCCCGAGGCCGGGTCCTGCTCCACGAAGCCCTCGAGCTGGAGCGTGCGCAGGATGCCGTGGGCGGTGCCCTTGGCGAGCCCGAGGGAGGAGGAGATGTCGGACAGCCCGAGCCGGCGCTCGCCGCCTGCCAGCAGGCGCAGCATCGCCGCCGCCCGTTCGAGCGACTGGATGTTCTTGGCCATCGCGCCGTACTCCTCCACCTCGGTTCGACAATGCTGAACACTATCGGTCGATGTCGACCTGCGTCCGGTCACGCGGCGATTCCGCGCCACCACGCCGACGGGCTCATACCCCGCACAGCATGCAGTCCGTCCCGTGGGACGCGGCGACCGGCCCGGGCCCCGCCCCGCTACGCTGGCCGCGTGCCCCCCTTGACGGACGGGCACGAAGCCGACAGCCGTCGCATCCCAGGGAGAACATCCATGGCCTCGTCGCCGACCCCCTCCGCCGACAGCCGGACCCGAGTCACAGCACTCCGTGAAGCCCTCGCCACCCGGGTGGTGGTGGCGGACGGTGCCATGGGCACCATGCTCCAGGCCCAGGACCCCACACTCGAGGACTTCCAGAACCTCGAGGGCTGCAACGAGATCCTCAACGTGACGCGGCCCGACATCGTCCGCTCGGTCCACGAGGAGTACTTCGCGGTCGGCGTCGACTGCGTCGAGACGAACACCTTCGGCGCCAACCACTCCGCCGCGAACGAGTACGAGATCGCCGACCGGATCGTCGAGCTGTCCGAGGCGGGCGCCAGGATCGCCCGGGAGGTCGCCGACGAGTTCACCGCCGCGGACGGCCGGCAGCGCTGGGTGCTCGGCTCGGTCGGCCCCGGCACCAAGCTTCCGTCGCTCGGCCACATCGCCTACGACGTGCTGCGGGACGGCTACCAGCGCAACGCCGAGGGCCTGCTCGCCGGTGGCGCCGACGCCCTGATCGTGGAGACCACGCAGGACCTGCTCCAGACGAAGTCCAGCCTGATCGGCGCGCGCCGCGCGATGGAGGCGCTGGGCGCCGACGTACCGCTGATCTGTTCGCTCGCCTTCGAGACGACCGGCGTGATGCTGCTGGGCTCCGAGATCGGCGCCGCGCTGACCGCCCTGGAGCCGCTGGGCATCGACCTGATCGGCCTGAACTGCTCGACGGGCCCGGACGAGATGAGCGAGCACCTGCGCTATCTGGCCCGCCACTCCCGTACGCCGCTGATGTGCATGCCGAACGCGGGGCTGCCCGTCCTCACCAAGGACGGCGCCCACTTCCCGCTCGATGCCGACGGTCTGGCCGACTCGCAGGAGACCTTCGTCCGGGACTACGGCCTCTCGCTCGTCGGCGGCTGCTGCGGCACCACCCCCGAGCACCTGAGGGCGGTCGTGGAACGGACCCGCTCCCTCGCCCCGGCACCCCGGGACCCCCGCCCCGAGCCGGGCGCCGCCTCGCTCTACCAGACGGTCCCCTTCCGCCAGGACACCGCGTACCTGGCGATCGGCGAACGCACCAACGCCAACGGCTCCAGGAAGTTCCGCGAGGCGATGCTCGAAGCACGCTGGGACGACTGCGTGGAGATGGCGCGCGACCAGATCCGTGAGGGTGCGCACATGCTCGACCTCTGCGTCGACTACGTGGGCCGTGACGGCGTCGCGGACATGCGGGAGCTGGCCGGCCGTTTCGCGACCGCCTCGACCCTGCCGATCGTCCTGGACTCCACGGAGCTGCCCGTCCTGCGGGCCGGTCTGGAGAAGCTCGGCGGGCGCGCGGTGCTCAACTCCGTCAACTACGAGGACGGCGACGGGCCGGAGTCCCGCTTCGCCAAGGTCACCGCCCTCGCCAAGGAGCACGGCGCCGCCCTGATCGCCCTGACCATCGACGAGCAGGGCCAGGCCCGCACCGTCGAGCACAAGGTCGCCATCGCCGAGCGGCTGATCGAGGACCTCACCTCCAACTGGGGGGTCGACGAGTCGGACATCCTCATCGACTGCCTCACCTTCACCATCTGTACCGGCCAGGAGGAGTCCCGCAAGGACGGCGTGGCCACCATCGAGGCGATCCGGGAACTCAAGCGGCGCCACCCCGACGTCCAGACCACCCTGGGCCTGTCCAACATCTCCTTCGGCCTGAACCCGGCAGCCCGCGTGGTGCTGAACTCCGTCTTCCTCGACGAGTGCGTCAAAGCCGGCCTGGACTCCGCGATCGTGCACGCCTCGAAGATCCTGCCGATCGCCCGGCTGGAGGAGGAGCAGGTCGAGGTCGCCCTCGACCTCATCCACGACCGGCGCGCCGAGGGCTACGACCCGCTCCAGAAGCTGATGGAGCTCTTCGAGGGCGTCAACATGAAGTCGATGAAGGAGGGGCGTGCCGAGGAACTGATGGCCCTCCCGCTCGACGAACGCCTCCAGCGGCGCATCATCGACGGCGAGAAGAACGGCCTGGAGGCGGACCTGGACGAGGCGCTGCGCACCCGGCCCGCCCTGGACATCGTCAACGACACCCTCCTGGAGGGCATGAAGGTCGTCGGCGAACTGTTCGGCTCCGGCCAGATGCAGCTGCCGTTCGTGCTCCAGTCGGCGGAGGTGATGAAGGGCGCGGTGGCCCATCTGGAGCCGCACATGGAGAAGACGGACGACGAGGGCAAGGGCACCATCGTCCTGGCGACCGTCCGCGGCGACGTCCACGACATCGGCAAGAACCTCGTCGACATCATCCTGTCGAACAACGGCTACACCGTGGTCAACCTCGGCATCAAGCAGCCCGTCTCCGCCATCCTGGAAGCCGCGGAGGAGCACCGGGCCGACGTCATCGGCATGTCCGGCCTGCTCGTGAAGTCGACCGTGATCATGAAGGAGAACCTCCAGGAGCTCAACCAGCGCAAGCTGGCCGCCGAGTTCCCGGTGATCCTCGGCGGCGCCGCCCTGACCCGCGCCTACGTCGAACAGGACCTGCACGAGATCTACGAGGGCGAGGTCCGCTACGCCCGTGACGCCTTCGAGGGCCTGCGCCTGATGGACGCGCTGATCGGCGTCAAGCGCGGTGTCCCGGGGGCGGTGCTGCCCGAGCTCAAGCAGCGCAGGGTCCCCAAGCGGGACACCGCCCTGCCGGAGGCCGAGGAACCGCAGGAGGGCGTGCGGTCCGACGTCTCCGTCACCAACCCGGTCCCCGAACCGCCCTTCTGGGGCACCCGCGTGGTCAAGGGCATCCAGCTGAAGGAGTACGCCTCCTGGCTGGACGAGGGCGCGCTCTTCAAGGGGCAGTGGGGCCTCAAGCAGGCCCGCGCCGGCGACGGGCCGACGTACGAGGAGCTCGTGGAGACCGAGGGCCGGCCGCACCTGCGCGGCTGGCTGGACAAGCTCCAGACCGAGAACCTCCTGGAGGCGGCCGTCGTCTACGGCTACTTCCCCTGCGTCTCCAAGGGCGACGACCTGATCCTGCTCCACGAGGACGGCTCGGAGCGCACCCGCTTCACGTTCCCGCGCCAGCGCAAGGGCCGCCGGCTCTGCCTGGCGGACTTCTTCCGCCCCGAGGAGTCGGGGGAGAGGGACGTGGTCGGCCTCCAGGTCGTCACCGTCGGTTCGAAGATCGGCCGGGCGACGGCCGAGCTGTTCGAGGCGAACTCCTACCGCGACTACCTGGAGCTGCACGGACTGTCCGTGCAGCTGGCCGAGGCGCTCGCCGAGTACTGGCACGCCCGCGTCCGCGGTGAGCTCGGATTCGCCGGCGAGGACCCCGCCGAGGTCGAGGACATGTTCGCGCTCAAGTACCGCGGTGCCCGTTTCTCCCTGGGGTACGGGGCATGCCCCGACCTGGAGGACAGGGCGAAGATCGCCACCCTGCTGGAGCCCGGGCGCATCGGCGTGGAGCTCTCCGAGGAGTTCCAGCTGCACCCGGAGCAGTCCACGGACGCGATCGTCATCCACCACCCCGAGGCGAAGTACTTCAACGCCCGGTAGGACACCGTTCGACTCGCGGTAAGCACGCGTACCACGCGCCACGAGCGGACGGGTCGTACACTGGTCGGTCCAGTGCGGGCCGGTCGCCCTTCCCACCGGGAGGGCGGCCGGCCCTCTCGTCCCCCATGGAGGTGTACCGGATGACCAGTACGGTCCCCGCGTCCTTGACCCGTACGGCCGAGGGATCCGCCCTGCAGGCGGTCCTTCTCGACATGGACGGAACACTGGTCGACACCGAGGGCTTCTGGTGGGACGTGGAGGTCGAGGTCTTCGCCGACCTCGGCCACCGGCTGCAGGAGAGCTGGCGTGACGTGGTCGTCGGCGGCCCCATGACCCGCAGCGCCGGCTACCTCATCGAGGCCACCGGCGCGGACGTCACCATCGCGGAACTCACCGTGCTGCTCAACGACCGCTTCGAGAAGCGCATCGGGCGCGGGGTGCCGCTGATGCCGGGTGCCGCACGGCTGCTCGCCGAACTCGCCGCGCACGAGGTGCCCACGGCCCTGGTCTCCGCCTCGCACCGGCGCATCATCGACCGGGTGCTCGAGTCGGTCGGCCGGCACCACTTCGCGCTCACGGTGGCCGGGGACGAGGTGACCCGTACCAAGCCCCACCCCGAGCCCTACCTCGCCGCGGCCGCCGGATTCGGCGCGGACCCGTGGCGCTGCGCCGTCGTCGAGGACACCGCGACCGGGGTGGCCGCGGCGGAGGCCGCGGGCTGCCGGGTCGTGGCCGTGCCGTCGGTGGCGCCGATCGCGCCCGCCCCGGGGAGGGTGGTCGTGCCGTCCCTGGAGCAGGTGGACCTCGCGTTCCTGCGCGGCCTGATCGGGGAGCAGGGCTGATTCCGGCCAAAAGCAGGTGCATGTCAATACACTGACCGGCCACCCGGTGTGAGCTTGCTCACCCGGAGTGCCGGTCCAGGTCCCCGGAGGAGGGTCGCGCTGCCCGTTATGGGCGCCCAAAAGTCCGGGTTGATGGAGTGGTGCACGAAACATTCCCTCAGATGACATAGACAGGCCGTCATGGGCGATCACCGAACGGATACGGGCCCTGAACACGTCGGTCAAGCGCTTCCGCAGCGCCTACTAATGTCAGTTTTCTCGCATGCCGTGATGAGGGAGAACGTCCAGATGAACCGCAAGACGCTGGTGCTGCCGGCCGTAGTGGGCCTGCTCGCGCCCGTGCTCGCCGCCTGTGGCGGGTCGGACGACGGGGGCGATGCCATCGTTGTCGGGACGACGGACCAGTTCACCGCCTCCGCGGACACCCCCGCTCCGCTCGACCCGGCGATCGGCTACGAAGCCGGCGTGTGGAACGTCCTGCGCCAGACGGTGCAGACCCTCACGCACATCCCGCGCGGCGGCGGCGAGCCCGTGCCAGAGGCGGCCGAGAGCTGCGCCTTCACGGACACGGAGAACGAGAGCTACCGCTGCACACTGCGCGACGGGCTCACCTTCGCGGACGGCACGCCCGTCACCCCCGAGGACGTGAAGTACTCGATCCAGCGCGTCCTCGACATCAAGGACGAGGCCGGCCCGGTCGGCCTGCTCGCCAACATCGACACCATCGAGACCAAGGGCGACGACCAGGTGGTCTTCCACCTGCGCACCTCGGACGCGACCTTCCCCTACAAGCTCGCCACGCCGCCCGCCGGCATCGTCCAGAAGGACAAGTACCCGGCGAAGACGCCCCGCAACGGCTTCCAGGTCGACGGGTCCGGCCCGTACACGATGAAGCCCGAGGTCAAGGGCGACCAGGTCGTCAAGGTCGTCTTCACGAAGAACCCCAAGTACAAGGGTGATCTGAAGGTCCGCAACGACAAGGTCGAGCTCGACCTCTTCCCGGACGCGGCGGCGATGGGCAAGGCCCTCGACGACAAGAAGATCGACATGATGACCCGCACCATGTCGCCCGAGCAGGCCCAGAAGATGCTCGCCGAGCCCAAGGACGGCGTCAAGCTCACCGAGATGCCCAGCCTCGCCATCAGCTACCTCGCCTTCAACACCGAGGACCCCCTGGTCGAGGACAAGGCCGTCCGGCAGGCGATCGCCCAGGTCATCGACCGCGGCGCCGTCGCGGGCAAGGTGTACGGCAGCACGGCCGAGCCGCTGTACTCGCTGATCCCGTCGGGCATCACCAACCACGCCAACTCCTTCTTCAACAAGTACGGCGACCCGGACGTGACCAAGGCCGCCGGGATCCTGAAGGAGGCGGGCATAGACACGCCGGTGAAGTTCACGCTCCACTACACGACCGACCACTACGGTCCGGCGACCAAGGCCGAGTACGAGATGCTGGCGAAGCAGCTCAACGGCTCGAAGCTGTTCGAGGTCGAGGCCGAGGGCACCCCCTGGAGCAAGTACCGTCCGGCGCAGAGCAAGGGCGAGTACGCGGTGTACGGCATGGGCTGGTTCCCGGACTTCCCGGACCCGGACACCTACACGGCGCCGTTCCTCGACAAGGACAACTTCCTCAACTCGCCCTACGCGTCGGCCACCATCCAGAAGACGCTCATCCCGCAGTCCCGCCGCGAGGCCGACCGCAGCGCCGCCGCCGACACCTTCGCGAAGATCCAGGACATCGTGGCCGAGGACGTCCCCGTCCTCCCGGTCTGGCAGGGCAAGCAGTACGTCGCCTCGCTCGACGACCTGAACGGCGTGGAGTGGTCCGTCACCTCCTCGTCCGACCTGCAGCTCTGGGAGCTGGGCCGCGGCACCGCCTCCTGACACCCCCTGATACGGCGATGCGGTCCGGGACACGAGCCCCGGACCGCATCGCCGTTGCGTCTCC
>NZ_JBEXWB010000202.1:0-11616 GCF_040629645.1 Streptomyces sp. NPDC005899
GTGGGCCGCACGCCTCGAAGCCGCCGCGGACCCACCCCGCCGTACCGGAGTGCGGCACTCCGGCGGTCCGCGCGGTGTCCAGGCACGCGGCACCGCGCCTTGCCTCACGGCCCCTGGGTGGCGGGACGGACGGCGCCTACCGCGGTTCGGTCGCGATCTGGATGAGGTTGCCGCAGGTGTCGTCGAACACCGCGGTGGTGACGGGCCCCATGTCCAAGGGCTCCTGGGTGAAGCGGACACCGAGACCGCGCAGGCGCTCGTACTCCGCCCTCACGTCGTCGACGGCGAACTGGGCGAGAGGGATGCCGTCCTCGACGAGGGCGTCGCGGTAGGTCCTGACAGCCGGGTGACCGGCCGGCTCCAGCAGGAGTTCCGTGCCCTCGGGCTCGTCGGGCGAGACGACCGTCAGCCATCGATCCTTCTCGCCCAGCGGAACGTCGTGCTTCTTGAGGAACCCCAGCATCTCGGTGTAGAACCGCTCGGCCTTGGCCTGGTCGTCGACGTAGACGCTGGTCAGGTGCATCTTCATGGGGCACTCTCCTCGGGTTCGGCCGCATCCGGCACGAGCCACCGCTCCGCGATCCGCCGTAGCGGAGCCGTGTTCAGGTCGTGGAACTTGCAGCGGCCCTCCCGTCTGGTCTCGACGAGACCGGCCGCCTCCAGCAGGGCGAGGTGCTGGGACACCGCCTGGCGCGAGATGCCGACGTGGTGCTTCACGCTCAGCCGGGAGCAGATCTCGAACAGCGTCTGCCCCGACTTCTCCGTGAGCTCGTCGAGGATGGTGCGGCGAGTCGGGTCGGCCAGGGCTCTGAACAGTTCGTCGGCCACGCCCCTCATGATAGGCAAGCCGTCACTTGCCTATCAAGCGGGACGCGCCTCCATGTCACCGGGTCCGCACGTGTGGGAAGCGGAACCGGCCCACCAGGACTGCCCGTACGAACGCGGAGCGCACGGGACCGTGCTGCCGGAAGCGCCGACGGGCGAGCCGTCAGTCGTGTCGGTGGGCGTTGAGCCGGGCGGCCTGGCGTGTCAGGTGCTCCCGCTCGGCGAGGTTGGCAGCCTTGTGCGCCGCTTCGGCGTACAGCCGCGCCGCCGCCACCACGTCGCCGTCCCGCTCGTGCAGGTACGCCGCCACCGCGGTGTGGCGGGGCAGCGAAGCGTCCAGCGCCGCGAGGGCCGCGAGACCGGCGCGCGGCCCGTCGGCCTCCCCCACGGCCACCGCACGATTGAGCCGGACGACCGGGCTGCCGGTCAGGCGGCAGACCTCGTCGTACCACTCCACGATCTGCACCCAGTCGGTCTCCTCGGCGGTGGGCGCGTCGGCGTGCAGTGCCGCGATGGCGGCCTGGGCCTGGAACTCCCCCAGCCGGTCCCTGGCGAGCGCCGCCTGCAGGATGCCGACGCCTTCGGCGATCATCGCCGTGTCCCAGCGTCCGCGATCCTGCTCGGCGAGCGGCACCAGGCTGCCGTCGGGCGTGGTCCGGGCGACGCGCCGGGCGTGGTGGAGCAGCATGAGGGCCAGCAGGCCCGCCGCCTCGGGGTGGTCGACGACGGCCGCGAGCTGCCGGGCGAGCCGGATCGCCTCCGCGGCGAGGTCGACGTCGCCGGAGTAGCCCTCGTTGAAGACCAGGTAGAGGACGCGCAGCACGGTGGCGACATCGCCGGGCCGGTCGAACCGCGCCGTGGAGACCGTGCGCTTGGCCCGGCTGATGCGCTGCGCCATGGTCGCCTCGGGCACCAGGTAGGCCCGGGCGACCTGACGGGTGGTCAGCCCACCCACGGCGCGCAGGGTGAGCGCGACCGCGGATGACGGCGTCAGGGACGGGTGGGCACACAGGAAGTACAGCTGGAGCGTGTCGTCGACCGCGGGCGCGGGCCCCGGCGCCGGTTCCTCCTCGACGAGGTCCTCGCGCCGCCGGCGGGCGGTCTCCGCGCGGGCGTGGTCGAGGAACCGGCGCCAGGCCACGGTGACCAGCCAGCCCTTCGGATCCCTCGGGGGGTCGTCCGGCCAGACGCGGACCGCCTCGACCAACGCCTCCTGGACGGCGTCCTCGGCCGCCGCGAAGTCGGCTCCGCGGCGGACGAGGATTCCGAGCACGCTCGGGGTGAGGCTCCGGAGCAGCGCCTCGTTCACGGCGGCGGTCACTCCGTGATCGTGGGCGGCTCGGTCAGGAAGGGGCGCAGCTCCAGCCACTCGTGGATCGGCTGCCCACCCGCCCCCGGGGCGGCGGACAGTTCGCCGGCGAGCTCGACCGCGCGCTCGTACGTGTCGACGTCGATGACCATCCAGCCGGCGATGAGGTCCTTCGTCTCGGCGAACGGGCCGTCGGTGACCGGGGGGCGCCCCTCGCCGTCGTACCGGACGAACGTGCCCTCGGGAGCGAGCGCCTGACCGTCGACGAACTCGCCCGTCTTCTCGAGCCCGGCCGCGAAGTCGTGCATGTACCGCATGTGGGCCGAGATCTCCTCGGGCGTCCACCGGTCCATCGGGACGTCGTTGACCGCGGCCGGGGCGCCACGGTAGTGCTTGAGAAGCAGGTACTTGGCCATGGTGTTCTCCTCGGTGCTGTGCGGCCCGTTCCGGCCGCGTTCATGGCAGGGACGGAGCCGGCCGCGAGTTCTCGACATCGTCGCCGGAATTCTTCTCCACTTTCTCCGAGGTCCCCGGGCCGACGCGGCCGAGTCGTCCCCGGACGCAGGTTCTCGCCGCGGTGTCAAGACGCCCGGTGGCGAGCGGCCTCCCCGGGCGGCGGAGGCCGAGTGCCTGGCCCGGGAGAGTCCTCGCCGCGTCACCGTAGTGGGGCACCTGCTGGTACGGGTGTGATCGGCCGGCCGGCCGGGACGTGGCACTCCCGAGCGTCCCGGGCGCCGAGGCACAGCGGATCGCATGCCAATCGGATGCCATGAGTGCCGGGTCCGAACGTTGTCGGCCACGCCGCTGTCGACCTCTCTCCCGCCGTGCGCCCCGGAAGCAGGGCGCAACTCCACGCCGCGGAGCCTGACGACTTAGCGCCGCCCGAGCGCGTCGCCGCTCTCCGGCGGGCGGCCCAGGAGTCGGGGGTCGAGCTGGAGGTCTTCCGCTACCCGGGCGCGGGCCACTTCTACACCGACCGGGACCTGCCGGACCACGACCCCTGCGCAGCGGAACTGACGTGGCGCCGGGTGCTGGAGTTCCTCGGCTGAGCGCGGCCGGCCCGGCATCGCCCGCATCAGGGGGCGGCACCGCGGTGATCCCGGTGGTTCGAACGGGCTGTGCCATCCACCCGGGGGCGATCGTCCAGTACTCCGTCCGGGTGAAACGTCGACGGAAGGGAATAGCGGGTGGACGGCGGTGTTGGTCACGGCATGACTTCTGACACGCGCGGAACCTTCGGACGGATCGGCATCTGGAGCGGGGCCCTGCACGGGGCACGGACCGACGACACGGGCCGGCGGGCGATCGCGGAGGCGGTCGCCGAACTGGACGATCTGGGGTACGGCACCCTCTGGGTCGGGGGCAGCCCCTCCCCCGAGGACGCCGTGTCCGTCGTGGCGGCCACCCGTACGACCACCGTGGCCACCGGCATCCTGAGCATCTGGGATCACACGGCCGAGGAGGTGGCGTCCCGGATCGCCGCCCTCGACACGGCCGCACGCGCGCGGTTCGTCCTCGGCCTCGGCGTCAGCCACGGACCGATGGTGCCCCAGTACAAGAAGCCGTACAGCGCGATGGTCGCCTATCTCGACGCCCTGGACGCCGCCACTGTGCCCGTGGAGGCGGGGCGGAGGGTCCTCGCGGCGCTCGGCCCCAAGATGCTGGCACTGGCGAGCGGCCGTGCGGTGGGAGCGCACCCCTACCTCGTCACCTCCGAGCACACGGCGGAGGCGCGTGAGGCGCTCGGTCCCGGCGCACTGCTCGCACCCGAGCTGTCGGTGGTGCTCGACACCGACCTGGACCGCGCCCGCACCACCGCGCGGAACATGCTGGAGATGTACCTGCGACTGCCCAACTACACGGACAACCTGCTCCGGCTGGGGTTCGCGGAGAGTGACTTCGCCGACGGCGGCAGCGTACGGCTCCTCGACGCCCTCTTCGCGCTGGGTGACACCGAGCGCGTGCGGGCCCGGGCGCAGGAGTACTTCGACGCCGGCGCCGACCATGTCGCACTCCAGGTCCTCACGGCCGACGAGGGCGGGGCCGGTCTGCCGAGGGCCGAATGGCGTGCGCTGGCCCAGGCGTTCGCCGACGAGCTGTAACCCCGGCGAGCCCTCCGGCGGCACCGGGGCCCAGGGCGGTCGAACCGGAAGGCGGCACGCCGGGCGTGCGCGTGCCGCGGCCCGGGCAGCGCCGCCTCCGAGGTCTGCTGTGGCAGCGGAGCCGGGGCGGGTGCGCGGGCCCATGCCGGGGCGGGTGCGCGGCCCCATGCCGGGGTGACGGAGGGGGCCCGCCCCGGGTTCAGCTCCGGAGGAAGTCCAGAAGGTCCTGGTTGAACCTCTCCTTGTCGCCCGGGACCATCGCGAGGCCGTGGGAGCCGCCCTCGTACACCTTCAGCGTGGCGTTCGGCACGAGCTCGGCGGTCTTGCGGCCTGTCGCGTCGATCGGCACGATCTGGTCGTCGTCACCGTGGACGACGAGCGTCGGGATGTCGAACTTCCGCAGGTCCTCGTGGAAGTCGGTCTCCGCGAAGGCGTCGACGCAGGCGACGCCGCCCTCGATGGTCTCCTGCATGGCCATGGCCCAGAAGGCGTCCTTGTTGCCCTGAGTGACCTTGTTCCCGGCACGGTCGGCACCGAAGAACCCTTCCGCGGTGTCCCTCCAGAACTGCGAACGCTCGGTGAGGATGCCCTGCTTGATGCCGTCGAAGACGCTCCGGGGGACGCCCTCGGCGTTGTCCGGACCCTGCAGCATCAGCGGCGTGATGGCCGACAGCAGTACCGCGGACCTGATGCGGTCCGTGCCGTGGCGGCCGATGTAACGCGCCAGCTCGCCGCCGCCCATCGAATGCGCGACGAGCGTCACCTCGCGCAGGTCGAGGGCGTGGAGGAGGTCGTTCAGATCGTCGGCGAAGGTGTCGAAGTCGTAGCCGTGCCACACCGGGGTCGAGCGTCCGTGACCGCGCCGGTCGTGGGCGATGCCGCGAAAGCCGTGGTCCGCGACCCACTTGAGCTGATCCTGCCACGCGTCCCCGCTCAGCGGCCAGCCGTGGATGAAGACCACCGGGCGTCCAAGACCCCAGTCCTTGTAGAAGATCTCGACACCGTCGCGCGTGCTGACCGTGGGCATGGGCAATCCTTCCGGTGTGGGAGGCGGGCCGGGCCACGCCGTGGGTGGGAGCCTCGCCGGACGGGGCCTCGAGCTGCGCACGGTCGCGGATCCCTCAACCATGGTGTGGGCCGACCGGCACACCGGCAACACGAACCACCGGGCGCACGGCCGCGGCACCCCGGCCTTCCGTTCCCACGCGGTCCTTCGCACCCGGCCACGGCACGGGGATGACGTAGGCGGAGGTGGGTGCGGGCTCACGTACACATGTGCCGACGTGCACCGGCACGATGTGGGTTCCGTGGTTCGTGACGTCGACTTCACGCCACCTGAGCGCCGGTCAGCGGCAGTTGTCCCCTGTCGTCGGTTCCACGGGATGCGTAAGGGCTGTGTCGGGATGGTGTCCGGTGGGGCCTTGACATCGTTGGTGTGGGTAGCATCAGCCGCTATACCCGTTTCACACACATCGAAGGACGAGGCACTCATGGCCAAAAACGCTCCCCCGGCAGGCGTCACCGCTGACTATGCGCAGAGGGTCGCCGATGATCTCGCGGCGAACCGGAGCGATCAGGAGCGGGTACAGGCGGAACTGACCAGGCTGCGGGACGAGCTCGTCCAGCTCCAGGACAGTGAGCAGGTGCTGAGCAAGATGCAGGAGGTGCTCGGCGGCGCCGCGAAGGCCGTCCCGGCACCCACCAAGCCGCGCACGGCGGCGTCCGTGCCGGCGGCACGCAGTCCGAAGGGCAAGTCGGCGCCGCAGAAGGCGTCACGCACGGCCAAGGCCGGTGCGGGGGCGGGACGGAAGGCCGCCGCCAAGAAGAAGGGTCCGGACAAGGCCGTTGCGGCCGAGCCGACATGGCGTGAGCTGATCGCCGGCTACCTGGCCGCGCAGCGGGAACCGAAGTCGGCCTCCGAGGTCGCCGCCGGACTCGCCGAGTCGCACCCGCAGCGCAAGGTGCAGGTCACCGTCGTGCGCAACACCCTGGAACAGGGCGTCGCGCAGGGCGTTCTGGAACGCTCCAAGCAGGGTCGATCCGTCTTCTACAGCCCGGTCGAGCCGGCCGCGGCCGCGGCCGCGTCGAAGGACGAGGCACCCGCCCCGGCCCCGGCCCAGTAACACCTGGCACAGCCTCCTGCCGTACGGTCGGGGGCTGTTCGGCAACGGGCCGTTCCGCGTGCTCCGCGGTCGGGCCGGTACTCGTGGAGCGGCCCCGCACGATCGGAGCGGGCCGCTGGGGACCGGCACCGGAGCATCGGCTCGGACCGCGGCCGGACGCCTCCGCCCGACGGCACACCCCCACGGCACACCCCCACGGCGCCCTCCGGCGCACCGGACGCACAGCCGGCCGGCCGGACCCCGGACGGGTGAGCTCGCGCAGAGGTGGCACCCCTCTCACGTCACGGGCTGTCGCCGGCCCAGTCGAACCGGCGCGGGTCGTCGGTGCGGGGCCCGTACAGTGCCCGCCCGCCGGTGTAGCGGCCGAGCTCCGTGGACAGGGCCGCGCCCTCCAGCAACCGCTCCGCCGTCCAGCCGGTGACATCGAGGAGCAGGCCGTCCAGCGGACCGCCCACGAGTTCGACGTAGAGCCGCCCCGGCCGCGGGCCGGGATCCGGATCGTCGTGGTCGCCTCCGTAGACCCTCTTGCGCATGATCTGCTCGTCCATACCCCGTAGCCTCGCACCCGCCACTGACAACCGGGCCGACCCCGCGGGCCGATCGGGGCACACATGGGCGTGGGCAGGCCCGCGCGCCCCGTTCGCGCACGCACGAGCTCTCCCACGTGACACGAGGCAGGGCCCGCGAGGTGGACGTCGAACGGGCACCGGAGGTATCACCCCCCACCGGCCCGCTACTGCCGGCTGCGCACGAGGAGGTACAGGAAGTACGGGGTTCCGATGACGGCTGTCATGAGGCCGGCGCCCAGCTGGGCCGGGGCGATGACGGTGCGGCCGAGCAGGTCGGCGGTGCAGACGAGCAGGGCGCCGAGCAGCACCGCGACCGGCAGGACCCGGACGTGCCGCCGTCCCACGAGCGCGCGCGCCGCGTGCGGTGCCACGAGCCCCACGAAGCCGATCGTCCCGGCGGCGGCCACGGCTGTCGCGCTGAGCAGCACACTCAGTGCGAGGAAGCCGAGACGCCGGGGGCCCAGGTCGAGTCCCAGGAGCCGCGGGGTGTCCTGGTCGAGTGACACGAGGTCGAGTTCCGTGCGGCGCGCCAGTGCCACGGTGCCGCCGAGGACGAGCACGACGGCGAGGGGCAGGACGTCGGGCAGCGTCCTTCCATAGGTGGACCCCGACAGCCAGGTCAGCGCCTTCGCCGCGTTGAACGGGTCGGTGAGGACGATGAGGAGACTCGTCAGCGCCGTCGCCCCGGTGGCGAATCCGATGCCGACGAGGACCAGCCTGTTTTGGGGGAATCCGCCACGCGCCGCGAGCCCGAAGACCACGAGGGCGCTGACGGCGGCTCCCGCGAAAGCGGCTCCGGCCACGCCCCACGAGCCGGCGGCCGGCGCCGTCGTGACGAGGACGACCGCACCGAGGGCGGCACCACCCGAGACACCGAGGACTCCGGGCTCGGCCAGTGGGTTGCGCGTCACCGCCTGCACGAGCGTCCCGGCCAGTGCCAGCGCCGCACCCGCCAGGAGTGCGGCGAGCACCCTGGGCATCCGTGTGTCCAGGACGAAGGACACGGCGTGGCCCGCCCTGCCCTGGGCCCAGTTCACGACGTCGCCGAGGAGGAGTTTGCTGTCGCCCAGCAGAACGGCGCCGACCGCCACACCGACGACGACGGCCACGAGGACCGCCGTGGTGGTCAGGAAGACCACCCGGCTGCGGATGCGCACCCGGTCCTGCGCGAGGCCGTCGGAGGCGTCCCGGGCCCGGACCGCCATCACGATCAGGAACACGGCGCCCACGACGCTCGTCACGACCCCGGTGGGCACCCGTACAGCCGCTTCCGGTGTCACGAGCGCGCGCAGCAGTACGTCGGAGCAGAGGACGAGCGCCACACCGGCCAGGCCCGCCAGGGGTACGCGTGCACGGGTGCGGGCGAAGACGCGGAACCGGCCGGCGAGGGGGCGGACGAGGGCGGGGGCGCACAGGCCGACGAAGCCGATCGGACCGGCGAGTGTGACCGCCGCCGCGGCGAGCAGGGAGGTGAGCACGACCACCGTGATGCGTGTGGACCGTACCGGTACCCCGAGTCCGCGGGCGGCGTCGTCGCCCAGTGCGAGGGCGTCGACCCGGCGGGCGGTCAGCAGCAGGCCGACCAGGCCGACGAGCGCCACGGGTGCCATGCCCACCACACCGTCGAAGCCGTTCTGGCCGATGCCTCCCTGGTTCCACCGGTACAGGCCCTCGGTCTGCTCGGGGAAGAGCAGCAGCAGCCCTTCGGTCACCGATCCGAGACCGAGGGCGAGGGCGCTCCCGGCCAGTACGAGGCGGACGGTGCCCGCTCCGAGCCCCGACAGCCCGAGCACGACGGCCGCCGCCGTGAGGCCTCCGGCGAACGCGACACCGGAGGAGGCGAGGAGCGGCAGCGACGTGCCGGTGACGGCGACGAGTCCGAGTGCCGCGTACGAACCGGCGTTGACCGCGAGGGTGTCGGGGGACGCCAGGACGTTGCGGCTGATGGCCTGGAGGGCGGCCCCCGCCATGCCGAGTACGGCGCCGACGAGGAGTCCGGCGGTCATTCTGGGGAGCCGCGAGGCGATGACGACGGACGCGTCGGCCGGGTCGGCGCGTCCGGTGAGCGCCTTCCAGACCTCTGCGGGGCCGACGGCGGCCGTGCCCTGCGTGATGTCGGCTACGGCGAGGGCGGCGACCAGGAGCACGAGCGCGGCCGTCACCGCGACCGCGCCCGCCCGGGACGTGGCCGTCGACGGACGGGCTGCGGAAATCTCTGCGGTGACGGCCATCGTGCTACTTCGTCAGCGCTTCGACGAGCGAGTCGACGTAGGCCTCCATCGACCCGGGCCCGCCGAACATCCAGATGCCGTCGTCCAGCCGGTGGACGTCGCCCGCCTTGACGAAGGGCAGGGACTTCCATACGGAGTTCTCGGCCAGGGCGCCGGTGAACGGGGTGCTGTTCTTGTCCCCGTCGCTGCCGATGTAGGCGAACCGCACGCCGTCACCGAGGGCGGTGAGGCCTTCGACGTCGGTGGCGGCGAGGCCGTAGCTCTCGTCCCCCTTGACGGTCCAGGCGTTCTTGAGGCCGATCGCCTCGTTGACGGCGCCGATGAGGGAGCCGCTGGTGTAGGGGCGGATGGACACCTGGTTGGAGGTCACGTAGCCGTCGGCGAAGGCGATCTCCGTCCCGGCGAGACCGGCGTCCGCGAGCGCCTTCTTCCCCTGCGCGAGCTTGGCGTCGAACCTCTTCCCGGCCTTTTCGGCCTGCTCCTCGGTGCCGGTGGCCTCGGCGATGAGGTCGAGGTTCTCCTTCATCAGCCCGATCTGGTCGGAGCCGTCGGCCGACTTCAGCTGGAGGACGGGAGCGATCCTGCGCAGCTGCTTGACGGCGGACGCGGGCAGGTCGGTGGTGGCGACGATGAGGTCGGGCGAGAGCGAGGCGATCGTGTCCATGCTCGGCTCGCCGCGCGTGCCGATGTCCTTGGGGTCGTTCTTCAGGGGTGCGGACGTGTCCCACGTCCTGTACCCCTTGACGTCGGCGACGCCCACGGGGTCGACGCCGAGGGCGAGGAGGCTCTCGACGACGTTCCACTCCGTACCGACGACGTCGGTGGCGGGCCGGTCGAGTCGGACCTTCGTACCGGATGCGTCGGTGAGGGAGATGGGGGCGGAGCCCTTCGCCGAGTCGGTGGCGGCCGGCTCGGTCGTTCCGCAGGAGGTCAGGGTGAGCGCGGCGGCGGTTACCGCGGCCGCGGTGAGCAGGAGGCGTCTCATGGGGTGGTGCTGAGCCTTTCGGTTCTGGTGTGGTGGCGGCCTATGGCGCGGGTGCGCAGCCTGCCGGTCAGGGGGTCTGTGTCCACGTCGATCCGGATGCCGTAGGTGCCGGTCAGACGTTCGGGAGTCAGTACGTCCTCGGGCGGTCCGTCTGCGACGACACGCCCCGCGTGGAGGAGCACGATCCGGTCGGCCACGGCGGCGGCCTGGTCGAGGTCGTGGAGGACGACGCCGACCGCGATGTGGTGGTCGTCCGTCAGGTCGCGTACGAGGTCGAGGAGTTCGACCTGGTAGCGGAGGTCGAGGTAGGTCGTGGGCTCGTCGAGGAGGAGTACGCCGGTCTCCTGGGCGAGGCAGCCGGCGAGCCACACCCGCTGGAGCTGTCCGCCGGACAGGTTGTCGGCGCCGCGCCCGGCCAGCTCGGTCAGGCCCGTCATGGCGAGAGCGCGGTCGACGGCCGCCGGGCCGCCCGGATCCTTCCCGCCCCACCGGCCGCGGTAGGGATAGCGGCCGAACTCCACGACATCGCGCACGGTGAGGCCGCTGGGGGTGGGACGGCTCTGGGTCAGCAGGGCGACGTGGCTCGCGAACTCGCGCGAGGTCAGGGCGAGGCCGTCGATGCCGGCGTCGATGGTGAGCGTCCCGCGGCGGGGCCGCTGCAGCCGGGCGAGGGTGCGCAGGAGCGTCGACTTGCCGCTGCCGTTCGGTCCGACGAGGGCGGTCACCTCGCCGGGCCGCAGGGTCAGCGCCGCGTCGTGCACGACGTCGAGGCCGTCGTAGGCCACGGTCACCGCGGCGGCCGACAGCATGTGCCCGCGCCTCGAATTGCGGGGCGTCTCTTCACCAGATCTCACATGGTGAAGGTTAGCCTAACCTAATCAGGCCCCTGACCAGGGCCCTCCCGCACGGGTCCTCGGCCTTCCGGCCGGTGCCGTCCGGAGCGTCTCCGGGTCCTGAACGGCTCGCGCCCGCCACCCCGGTCAGGAGTTCGTGGCCACGGCGTCGTCCGGCCCCGGGCCGGAACGCACCGCCCAGGTCGTCCGGCCCCGGGCCGGAGTTCACCGCCGGGGCATGGCCGAACGCCGGCCAGGCGATCGCGGCGCCCACATGCCGCCCGTCAGCGTCCCCGCCCCGCCCGGGCGGACACGGGTCGAGAGCCCGGACGACCACGGCCCAGGCCGACGCCCGGTCAGCGTCCGTACGTGCCGCGGCACAGGCTCACGATCTCCGGCGAGGCGACGCCACGGCCTGCGGCGCATACGGTCCGCATGTCGTACGTCTCCGCCGGCCGGGTCCGGCCGGATGCCGCCGGCCGCCGCGGCTTCGGACGGAACGGCTCCGGGCGGGCGGTGGCATACGGCCTCGGCTCCTGCCGCACGTCGGGGCGGGCGGGCGGCACCGCTGCGGCTCCGCGCCGTTCGACGGTGCGCTCGGTCTCCTTCCGCCTGCCTTCCTCCCGCCGCTCCCCGTCG
>NZ_JBEXWB010000203.1:0-11512 GCF_040629645.1 Streptomyces sp. NPDC005899
AGGTGTGCACCGCCGACCGGCGCCCCCGCCCCGCGGGCCCGGCGGCCCCCCCCCCCCTGCGCCGTCCGGGCCCGGCAGCCACCGGCTACGGCCCGGCCGGGTGGGGCGCTCGGCCGCTGCCGTGGCTGACGGCCGTCGCCGTCGTCTTCGCCGCCGCCCAACTGATCCTCGTCGTACCGGGTTCGGGACTCTCCTGGGACGAGACGGTCTACGTGAGCCAGGTCGGGGGCAACGCACCCGCCGCGTTCTTCAGTGCCCCCCGCGCGCGGGGCATCACCTACCTGGCCGCCCCCGTGGCCGTCCTGACCGAATCCACCACGCTGCTGCGGGTCCATCTCGCCCTGCTGTCCTCCGCCGCCCTGACCGCCGCCCTGCTGGTGTGGCGCAAGGTGCTGCCCGTTCCCGTACTCGTCTGTGCGGGCGCGTCGTTCGCCGGCCTGTGGCCGACCCTGTACTACGGACCTGCCGCGATGCCCAATCTGTGGTGCGCCCTCGGGGCCCTCGCGGCCTCGGGCTGGGTCGCACGCGCTGTGCCCGGTTCGGCCGGGCGGGCGGAGCACGTGGGCGCCGGGGCGGCGGTCGCCCTGGTCGCACTGCTGCGGCCCGCCGACGGCTTCTGGCTGGCGATGCGGCTGGCTCTCGCGGCGCTGCTGCCGGGCCGGCGCCGGCCCGGCCTGTGCACGGCGCTCGCCGCGGGGCTCGTGGCGGGCTGCGCGCCGTGGGCGGCCGAGGCGTACGCCCACTACGGAGGCCTGAGCGCCCGCTTCCACCGGGCAGGCGAGATCCAGGGCGGACTCGGCCGGCACTTCGCCGTGGACGACCACCTGCGCGCGCTGGCAGGGCGCACTCTCTGCCGGCCCTGCACCATCGGGTGGGAGAGCCCGGTCAGCGCGGTGTGGTGGGTGGTGCTGCCCGTGGTCACGGTCGGCGGAATCCTCGCGGCGCGTCGCGCCGCCCGGGGCTCCGCCGCTGTGCTGGCGGCGGCGACGGGGGTGTCGTCGGCGGTGCCGTACCTGTTCCTCGTCGAGTACGCCGCGCCGCGATTCCTGCTCCCCGCCTACGCCTTGCTGGCCCTGCCGGCGGGAGAATGCGTCGTCGGCCTGTTCACCCGGCTGCGGCGGGCACGGCGGCCGGCGGGCCTCGCCGTGCTTTCGCTGGTACTGGCGAGCCACCTCGCCGTGCAACTCGGCGTCCTCAGCCACGTGGTCCGCACCAGCCGCGCCACCTCGGCGGACTTCGCCGCCCTCGCCGGCGCACTGGGCCGGCTGGGGGTGCGACCGCCCTGTGTGGTCAGCGGGGACCAGGCCGTCCCGGTCGCGTACTACGCCGGCTGCGCGTCACGCCAGACCGGTGGCCACGACGCCAGTGTCTCCCCCGGACGCCTTCGCGAAGGCGCGCGCGAGGTGCCGACGGCCGTGCTCGTGTCCGGCGGCGCGGAACCGCCCGGCTTCGTCGCCGGGCTGCGCCCCGTCCCCCTGCCCCGCACGGGCGGGGGAGTGGGGTTTCGCGCGTACGTGCTCCCGGCCGCCGGGCGCTCCGGGGCCGGACCGGGCCGGGGGCCCGGACTCCCGTGGCCAGGGCCGTCCCGCCGTCCGGCGGCGGAGGCGCGCGGCGCCGGCGGGCCGCCCTGAGCGGACCGCCTCCTCCCGCCGGGGCGGGGCCGGGCACCGGGTCACGCGGCGGACGGCGTACGGATGGCCGCGATGTCGAACTGCAGGCGGAGCTTCTCACTCACCATGGCGCCGCCCTCCGCGAGCCTGGCGTTGTAGGTCAGCCCCCAGTCGGAGCGGTTGATGGTGGTGGTGCCGTCGAAACCGACCCGTTCGTAACCGAAGGGGTCCACGACGTATCCGATGTACGTGAGCTCCAGGACCACGGGGCGGGTGACGCCCCTGATGGTGAGGTCGCCGGTCATGCGGTAGACGTCCTTGCCGGCGAACTCCACGGACGTGCTCGTGAACACCATCCGCGGGTGCGTGGCGGCGTCCAGGAAATCACGGCCGATCAGGTGCGCGTCACGTTGCTCCACCCCGGTGTCGACGCTCGCGGTGGACAGGCTGATCTCGGCCGTGGAGCGGGCGGGGTCGTCCCCGTCGAAGTGGAGGCGGCTCTCGTACTCCGGAAAGGCGCCGCGCACCGTCGTGACCATCGCGTGCCGCACGGAGAACCCGATCCTGCTGTGCGCGGGGTCGATCATCCACTCGCCCGTGAGAGCCCTCAGACCGGGATCCGGCAGTACGGCGGTGCCGGAGGCCGCTGGAGCGGCGGGCAGGCCGGTCCGCCGGGGCGAGGAGTTGCGGCTGAAGAAGTTCATGTCGCATGTAGTTACCGGTGCGTAAGAAGCGGCCGCAAGAGCTCATCGGGAAACCCGCCCATGTGGCCGCGAACCTTCACGAGTCGGCAGTTCCGGGGCGGGGCGGTGATCACGCAGAGGGGGAAGTGGAGGAGGTGCGTCCGTCGGCCCCCCCCCGGCACCCGGCCGGGAACGACCGGGGGTTTCGCGGCCCGAGTGCCCGGCGCCGCCGCCTCGGTGACGCCCGGCTGCCGTCGCCGGGTGCCGACGGCGGGGGCGTCCTTGCCGGCGCGAGGCGCGGCGCCCGTCACGCGTGCGGCCCGCCCGTCCGCTTCCTGCCGGACGGGGCCGTCACGGGACCGCGGACCGGGTGCGGATCGCCCCCCGGTCCGCATGCCAGGGGAAGATCAGGGGGCCCAGGCCTCGGCGTCGTCGGCCGGAACGGTGGTGGCCAGCCCCAGTTCCTTGCGGGCGGCCACCGTCTTGTTCGGGTCGATGCCGGTGAACCCGAGGTCGTAGGCGATGTAGAAGCTGTCCGTGTCACCTGCGGAGGCGGCCCTCTTCCACCCGCCCTCCGCCTTCTCCAGCCGGGCACGCAGCGCGACCGCCTCCGGCTGCTCGAGGTCCTTCAGAGTGGCGAGGTGCGCCTTGAGCGCGGTGGAGACCGCCTCGGCCTGGGCCTTGTATCCGGGGAGGTCGTCCTCGACCTGGCCCTCGGGCTGGTTGGTCCAGAAGGCGTCGTAGACGGCGTTCGACCCCTTGAGGTACGCGGTCTGGTCGGCGTCCAGGGGCTTGCTCTTCAGGGTGCCGGTGAACGTGCCCGACTCCTTGGTGTAGGAGCAGCTCACGCTGCGGTCGCCCGTCGCCCAGCTCTCGGCCGTCGGGTGGTAGTAGAAGACGGAGACGCCCTTGGGAAGGGCCCACGTGTCGGGGGTGAACTTCTGCGCCTCGACCGGGCAGCGCTTGTCGGCGATCACCGAGACCCCGTCGTCACCCGGGAACTTCTTCTCGTCGATCGAGAACTCACCGACGACCTGGCCCTGGTGCGCCTCCTCGCAGGGCACGATCTCGATGGCCGCCTCCTCCTGACCGGCCTTGTCGGTGGGCTCGGTGTTCGGGTTGTAGCAGTCACCGGTGGCGAGCGAGAAGACCGATCGCTGACGTGCCACCTTCTTGGCCCCGTCCTTGGCTCCGTCGATGGCGTCCGCGACACCGGAGCATCCCGTCGTACCGACCGCGAGCAGGGCGACGAGAGCAGATATACGGCGTGTGGAACGGGGCGTGACACCGAAAGACATGACGTGTGCATCCTCAAACGGAGATCTTACAAGCGAATGTGCGCATCGTATGGCACCCGTGTGACAGTCCGGTGCACGGCTGCCTCCGGCCGCCGTCGGGCACCGGTCCCGCAGGGGCGCCCCACGACCTGCGGCGATGCACGCCGGCCGCGGGCACGCCGTACGTGGAGGTCGCCGGTGCCGGACGGAAGGGCGGGAACACTCCGCGGCATCAGGGCCCGCGCGCGAAGCGCGGGTGCTCCGCTCTACGCTGCACCCGTACCGCGGTCGAGGTGCGGCGTGGCGCAAGCTGCCCTCCGCCTGCCCGCCGCGGACGCGCGTCGGATTCACGGCGGCCGCAGGCCGCCATACGGATGGGGTGGGGGATTGTCCAGTCATCGGCTGTCCAAGAAGGGCCGTTACATCGCCTGGGCGACGACGGGTGTCGTCGTTGCCGCGGGTGCCGGAATCGCAGCACAGACGTCCATGGCGGCCACCGCCTGGCCCGCGCAGAAGACCTACACCGGTCGGGCGTTCGACACGTGTACCGCGCCCTCGCTCGCGGCGATGAAAGCGTGGAACACGAAGTTCTACGGCGCCGCCGCCGTCTACATCGGCGGCAGGAACCGCGGCTGCGCCCAGCCCAACCTGACCAAGTCCTGGGTGAAGTCGGTCAACTCCAGCGGCTGGAAGCTCATACCGCTCTACGTCGGCGCGCAGCCGCCCTGCCAGAAGAGCGCGAATCCGGAAAGGTTCACCGCTTCCACGGCCGCCGCGGTCGGTGCGAGAAACGCGAAGGACGCGGTGGCCAAGGCCTCAGCCCTCGGGATGAAAGCCGGCAGCCCGATCTACCTGAACATGGAGTCGTACGACATCACCGACAAGGCGTGCAACGACGCCACCCTCACCTACGTGCGCTCCTTCACGAAAACCCTGCGGAACGCGACCTACCGCGGCGGCCTCTACGGCTTCAGCAGCTCCAGCGCCAAGGCCGTCGCCACCGCCACGAACAAGACGGACCTGCCGGGCAACCTCTGGTACGCCCTGTGGGACAAGAAGAACACGACCACCACCGACTGGCCGTGGAACCCGGCTCAGTACACCGGCCACAGCCGCGGCCACCAGTACATGGTCAACAGCAAGGAGACGCGAGGCGGCCACACCATCACGGTCGACCGCAACGCGTGGGACGCCCCCGTCGCCATCGTCGGCTGAGGAACTCCGGCGGGGCAGGGCCCGCCGGAGGGCGGGTGGCGGCGGACCGCCGGTGGTGGCGCGAGGGTGTCGGCGGCCCGGTGGCGGGCCGGTGGGCCCGGTCCGGGTGGGGCGACCACCCGCACCGGGCCACGCTCCCCGCCCCCTGGCGCTCAGCCCTTCAGCTGGGTGAAGCGGAGGTGGTTGCCGAAGGGGTCCCGCAGGCCGCAGTCGATCCCGTACGGGCGCTCCGTCGGCTCGTCGGTGAACTCCACGCCCCGGGCCAGCAGCGTCTCGTACGTCTTGCGGCAGTCGTCCGTGGTGAGGATCAGCGCGCTGCCCAGCGCGCCCTTCGTCAGCAGGGCGCGGACCTGTTCGGCGGTTTCCTCGGACATCGCCGGAGGGCCCGGCTTCTCCAGCAGGACCTGACGGTCGGGACGGCCGGGGACACTGACGGTGAGCCAGCGCATGAAGCCCATGTCGACGTCGGCGTTGACCTCCAGGCCGAGCTTGCCGACGTAGAAGTCGAGGGCCTGGTCCTGGTCGAGGACGAAGATCTGTGAGTGTGTGATCGCGGTGAACATGTTCTCCACGCTAGTCGGCGGGCCCGGCGAAAACTTATCCGAAACTGCTCAGCCGGTGGGCCGGCTGCCGGGCCGCACCCGCGTTCAGGCGCTCGGCCGCGTCCATGCCTTCGTGAAGCACGTGGGTACGTCCACGGCGGCCGCTTCCCTGCGGTACGCCCGTGGCGACCGGCCGACGATGTCGCTGAAGGTGCGGCTGAACGTCCCGGTGCTGCCGAAGCCGACCTCGTAGCAGATCTCCGTGACGCTGCGGCCGGTCTCCCGCAGCAGGTACATCGCCCGCTCCACCCGGCGCCGTTGCAGGTAGCGGTGCGGGGACTCGCCGAAGGTGGCGCGGAAGGTGCGGGCGAAGTGCGCGGGGGAGACGTGGGCGACGCGGGCCAGCGCCGGCACGTCCAGCGGCCGGGCGTACGCACGGTCCATGGCGTCCCGCGCGCGCAGCATACGGCGATTGGTGTCCTCCACGGCGCGGCTCACGAGGCCGTCCCACGCCACTGCCGGTCCCGCGAACGGGTGGCGGACGGGTTGCCGGGGCCGCTCACGGCCGCCGTCCCCAGGCGGAGATCATCGGGGCGGTGGCCAGGTCGAGCCGCCCGGTGGCGACGCTCGCCCGGCTGCCCGGCCCGACGCGTTCGGCGAGGCCCAGGGGCACGGACGGGCCGCCTGCCCCGACCTCCCAGCACCACATCCCGGGCCCGATCCCGAGCCGGTCGACGTGCCGGAACGTCACCGGGTCGAACAGCTCGGAGAGGGCACCGAAGCGGACACCCGCCTCCGACCGCGCGGTGTCCAGCAGGTAGCCGGTGCCGGTGCCGGTGTCGTGCTCTGCCATGCGCCGATTCTGGCAGACGGGAGCGGGGGGTCGTGCGCGTCGGCCCGGCCGACGCCCACGTTCCCGGACGGAGGGTTCCCGCGAGGCGCCGGTGAGTGAGGCCGCCCTCCCTGTCGGCAGCCCACGCGCGGTGCGCGAGGGAAGGACGGCCGGGGGCCGGCGGGCACGGCGGTCCGCCGACCCCGGCAGTGCCCCCGGGGACGGCCGGGGAGGAGGCCGGCGCCTGTGTCACACCTCCTCGGTACGCTCGGGCCATGAGCGTCTCCCTCTACTACCGCGCCCGCCGGGCGATGCCGCTGACGGATGCCGAAACGGCCGCCGTCGAGCGCGTCGCCGCCGCCCGTACGGCGTCCTTCCCGTACCAGGACGAGGAAGGCCTGTACCTGTACGACGGCGACGCCGGCCGACCGGACGAGGTCGTCGCCGGGTCCACCAAGCTGCCGCTCGATCCCGGCCGGGTGCTGCCGGTGCTCGACCACGTGCTCGGCTCGGTCACCGAGTTGCGCCGTGCCCTGCCCGGGGCGGAGTGGCACGTGCACATGGACGACCTCGACGTCCCGTGGGACGGGACCGACGGGTACGCCTTCCCCGGGATGCACGATGCGGACCTGGCCGCCGAGCTCGGCGGACACTGAGGTCCGTACGGCTGCCTCCCTGCCTGCCTGACGGCGCCTCGCCGAGCCCTGCGAGCCGAGCCGCCCCCTACTCGAGCACGGGGTGCAGCTCCGGGCGGGCGTCCCACCAGGCCCGGTGGAAGGGGTTGTTGTCCACGGTGGCCAGGTACGCACGGGCCGCCGCCCGGTAGAGGAGGGCCGCCTGCCCGGCGGAGACCGTCGAGCGGTTCCAGGCCAGCCGTATGCGGCCGGTGATCGGTGAGCCGGCGAGGGGACGCAGCACGGTGCCCTCCGAGGGCTGTGCCGTCGGCTGGCTGAGGGAGATCGCGCGTCCTGCGGCGATCAGTCCGTAGCGCATCGTGCGGTCGGTGATCCGATAGCGCAGCGACGGGACGAACCCGGCTTTGGCGCACGCCTCGACGAGGGCTTCGGGGCCCCCGTCGTCGTCCTCGACCAGGGTCGTCCACGACTCGTCGGCCAGGTCCGCCAGCTCGACGAACTCGCGTGCCGCCAACGGGTGCCCGGCCGACATCCGCACGCAGAAGGGCTCCTTGGGGATCAGCGTCCTGGCCAGTACGCCCGCCGGCAGCGGCATCTCGTGCTCGTTGACCTCCCCGTAGGCGACGGCGTCGTACTGCCCGGCACCGAGCATCCGCAGGAGCGCGGTCGCCGAGTGCTCCAGGTCCACGGTGACCTCCTGGTCCGCCATGGCCAGGTCCGTCTGCTCCAGCAGCCCGTCGACGAGCACCAGCAGGATGCACCCCAGCCGTAGGGGCCTGCCGGTCACGAAGGCCCGGGACTCGGCGCCCAGCGCGTCCATCTCGAGGAGCACCCGGCGCGCCGTGCCCAGCACGAACTCGCCGAGCGAGGTGGGTTCCACCCCGTGCCGGGTGCGGACGAAGAGCTCCCCTCCCGCGACCCGTTCGATCCGGCGCAACTGCGCGGAGAGCGCGGGCTGGGACACCCCGAGCCGGCGAGCCGCGAGACCCAGACTCCCCGCTTCCGCTATCCGGCAGACGGCTTGCAGATGCCTCAGTTCCAACTGCATTTCAGCAGCGTACGCAGCGCTCCTCCGGCGCACCATAACTCGCGTCTTATGCCCGGCGGGATGACCCCAACTCGTCATGCTCACGCCCATACTCGGCGGCGACGAACCAGTCTCTCCCACGTCTGGAGCCCCCCATGAAACGAAGAACGGTGTCGGCCGGTCTGACCCTGGCCGTCCTGGCAGGGCTGACGGGAACCTCGGTGGCCCGATCGACCGACGTCGCGGCGACCACCGCCGACGCACGTGCGACCCCGCTCTCGCGCGCGGTCGCCGCGGCCGACCGGGCGGTCGACAGCGGCCTGGACTCCCTGGTCAACTCCGCCCAGGAGCAGTACGAACGGCGCCTCGTGACCCCCTGGGTGAAGGGGCTCTACTCCGTCGCCTACGAGCGCAGTTACCGCGGCCTCCCCGTCGTGGGGGGTGACGCGGTCGTCCTCGCCGACGGCGACGGCGACGTGCGCGCGGTCCAGTCCGCCTCCTCCAGCCGCATCGACGTGGCGACCGACCCCACCGTCACCGCGGCGAAGGCCGAGACGCTTTCCCGGACGAAGCTGGCGAAGGTCGACAAGGTCCGCAGCAGCCGGCTCGTCGTCCGGCTCGACGCCGGCAAGCAGACACTGGCCTGGGAGACGGTCCTGTCGGGCCGTACGAAGAAGGCGCCCAGCAAGCTCCACGTCTTCGTGGACGCCCGTACCGGAAAGATCGTCGGCACCCATGACGAGGTGTCCGCGGGCAGCGGGACCAGCAAGTGGAACGGTCCGTCGCCGCTCACCATCGACACCACCCGATCGGGCAGCAGCTACAGCCTGCGCGACCCGAACCGCACCGGGCTCAGCTGCGCCGACTACAGCACGGGCACCGTCTTCTCCAAGTCCTCGGACTCCTGGGGCACCGGCAACCCGACCTCCAAGGAGACCGGCTGCGTCGACCTCATGTTCGCCGCGCAGAAGCAGTGGGACATGCTCGGCCAGTGGCTCGGCCGGAACGGGGTCGACGGCAGTGGCCGCAGCTTCCCCGCCAAGGTCGGCCTGCCCGAGTTGAACGCCTACTGGGACGGCAACCAGGTCACCATCGGCCGCAACAGCGCCAACGAGTGGATCGCCGGCACGGACGTGGTGGCGCACGAGTACGGGCACGCCATCGACACCACCACTCCGGGCGGCACCGGCGGCCAGGAATCCGGACTCGGCGAGGGCACGGGCGACATCTTCGGGGCGCTGACCGAGGCGTACACGAACCAGCCGTCCCCGTACGACGTACCGGACTACACGGTCGGCGAGATGATCAACCTCCAGGGCCGGGGACCGATCCGGAACATGTACAACCCGCCGGCCGTCAACAACGACCCGGCCTGCTACAGCTCCGCGATACCCGGCACCGAGGTGCACGCGGCCGCGGGTCCGCTCAACCACTGGTTCTACCTGCTGGCCGAGGGCACGAGCCCGGGCGGCGGGAAGCCGAGCAGCACCACCTGCAACCAGACCACGCTGACGGGCGTCGGCATCCAGAACGCAGGCAAGATCTTCTACGGCGGCATGCTGCTGAAGACCAGCAGCATGTCGTACAAGAAGTACCGCACGGCGACCCTGAGTTCGGCCAAGTCGCTCGACCTCGCCACCTGCGGGCTCTTCCTCAAGACCAAAGCCGCCTGGGACGCGATCAGCGTGCCCGCCCAGGCCGGTGATCCGACCTGCACTCCGACCGGGCAGAACAGTGACTTCTCCCTGGCGCTGAACCCGTCGGCGGGCACCGTCCAGCAGGGCGCCTCGGTCACCACCACCGTGGTCACGAACACGACCACCGGCACCGCCCAGTCGGTGACCCTCACGGCCACCGGCCTGCCCTCCGGAGTGACCGCCTCGTTCAACCCGGCGACGGTGCAGTCCGGCCAGTCCTCGGTGCTGACCCTTTCCGCCACCTCCAACGCGGCGCCCGGGGCCTCCCAGATCGTCGTCAAGGGCCAGGGCTCCACGCTCTCGCACACCGTCGACTACACGCTCAACGTCGGCGGCACGCAGCCCGGCACCGACCCGCCGGACATCTCCGTCACCGAGGTCCAGGCGCACCTGACGCAGTTCGCGGCCATCGCCTCGCAGAACGGGGGCCACCGCCGGGCCGGCAGCGCCGGGCACACCCAGTCGCTCGCCTACGTGAAGGGCAAGCTCCAGGCCGCCGGATACACGGTGACCGAGCAGAGGTGTTCCACCTGCACCTACCCGTCGGACAACCTGATCGCCGACTGGCCCGGCGGGCCCGCCGACCAGACCGTCATGTTCGGCGCACACCTCGACGGCGTGGCGGCGGGCCCGGGCATCAACGACAACGCCTCCGGCTCCGCGGCACTGCTGGAGAACGCGCTCGTCCTCGCCCGGACGAACCCCACCATGACCAAGCACGTCCGCTTCGCCTGGTGGACGGACGAGGAGCAGGGACTCAACGGCTCGAAGTTCTACGCCAACCAGCTGACCGCCGCACAGCGTTCGGCGATCAAGGGCTACTACAACTTCGACATGGTCGGCTCCACCAACGGCGGCTACTTCATCAACAACGTCAACTCCGCCACCTCCGCCCCGCTCAAGGCGTACTGGACCTCGCTGAACCTCGCACCCGAGGAGAACGTCGAGGGGCAGGGGCGCAGTGACGACGCGTCCTTCCAGGCCGTCGGCATCCCCACCTCCGGCTACGCGTCCGGAGCCAGCGCCCGCAAGACCTCGGCCCAGGCGACCAAGTGGGGCGGCACCGCCAACGCCGCCTACGACCCGTGCTACCACAGCTCCTGCGACACGACGAACAACATCAACCCGACGGTCCTGAACCGCAGCGCCGACGGTGTCGCGTACGCCGTCTGGAAGCAGGCGGTGGGCAGCGACACCCCGGCGCAGGACTTCTCCCTCACCACCAGCCCGGCGTCCGGGAGCGCCGCCCCGGGCGGCAGCGTCACCTCGACGGTGAACACCACCACCCTGAGCGGCACCGCGCAGACCGTCGCCCTGTCGGTCTCCGGGGCGCCGAACGGTGTGACCGCCACCCTCAGCCCGTCCTCCGTGCAGTCGGGGAACTCCTCGACCCTCTCCGTGCAGATCGGGGCCGGTGTCCAGCAGGGCACCTACACCCTCACGGTCACGGGCAGTGGAACGGTCAGCCACAGCACCACGTACACGCTCACCGTCGGCGGGGGCGGCGGCACCTGCACCGCACGTGAACTCGTCGTCAACGGCGGCTTCGAGAACGGCACCGCCCCGTGGACCACCACCTCGGGTGTCATCACCGACCAGGCCGGGCAGCCCGCGCACAACGGCGCCTACAAGGCGTGGCTGAACGGCTGGGGGTCCAGCCGCACGGACAGTGCCGCGCAGTCACTGACCATCCCGTCGGGCTGCGCCCAGCACCGGCTCTCGTTCTACCTCCACGTCGACACCGACGAGACGGAGAACACCGCCTACGACACCTTCACCGTGTCCGTCGGCGGCCAGACCCTGGCGACACTGTCCAACGTCGACGCCTCCACCGGATACGCGCTGAAGTCCTACGACGTCTCGCAGTTCGCCGGCCGGACCGTCGCCCTGAAGTTCAACGGCGTGGAGGACCAGTCCCTCCAGACCTCCTTCGTGGTCGACGACGTCACCCTCCAGGTGAGCTGATCCCCGTCCGGACCCACCGACCGGCGTCC
>NZ_JBEXWB010000204.1:0-11465 GCF_040629645.1 Streptomyces sp. NPDC005899
AACTCCACCCCCCCCCCCCGCCGCACCGCGCCCGGGCGGCGGCCCCCCCCCGCGCGGGCCGCCGCCCGGGGGCGTGGGGCAGGCCGCCCACCGACGGGCTGGAGGAGCTGCGCGCCTGGTTCGCCCGCGAGATCGGCGGCACGGTCACCGGGAACGACGTCCTGATCACCGCGGGCGGGCAGAGCGCGCTGACCACCGCCCTGCGGGCGCTCGCCCCGCCCGGCGCCCCCGTCCTCGTCGAGTCGCCCACCTACCCGGGCATGCTGGCGGCCGCCCGTGCCGCCGGCCTGCGGCCGGCCCCCGTGCCCGTGGACGCCGACGGGGTGCGGCCCGATCTCCTGGCGGCGGCCTTCCGCGCCACGGGCGCGAGGGTCTTCGTCTGCCAGCCGCTCTTCCAGAACCCGACCGGAGCGGTCCTCGCGCCCGAGCGCCGCGACCACGTCGTCCGCATCGCCCGGGAGGCGGGTGCCTTCGTCGTCGAGGACGACTTCGCACGGCGGCTCGTGCACGAGGACGCCGGGCCGCTGCCCCCGCCCCTGGCGGCACACGACCGGGACGGCGTCGTCGTCCACGTCTGCTCCCTCACCAAAGTCACCTCGCCGAGTCTGCGTGTCGGCGCGCTCGCCGCCCGGGGGCCGGTCCTGGAGCGGCTGCGCGCCATCCAGGTCGTCGACAGCTTCTTCGTCCCCCGGCCGCTCCAAGAGGCGGCACTCGAACTCGTCGGCTCCCCGGCGTGGGGGCGCCACCTGCGTGCGGTGGCCGCCGAACTCGCCGGCCGCCGTACCGCCACCGCGGCGGCCGTACGGCACCACCTGCCCGAGCTCGGCCTGCCCCTCGTGCCCTCGGGCGGTGGCAGCCTGTGGCTCCGGCTGCCCGGGCCGGCAGCCGGGGAGCCCGCCCTGGTCTCGGCCGCCCTGCGGGCCGGTGTCGCCGTCGCCCCCGGCCGGCCGTACCACTGTGCCGAGCCGCCGGCCGGCCACATCAGGCTGAGCTTCGCGGCGGTGTCCGGCACCGCCGAACTGGCCGAGGGGGTGCGGCGGTTGCGCACCGCCTGCGGCGAGCTGTCCGGGGGGCGATAGCCTCCGCCCATGAACGACCACGACACGTCCGCGGGGCGTCACGAGATCTCGTCCGACCCGTCCCGGCTCGATGCCGCCCTCGTCCACCGCTGGCTCTCCACGGACGCCTACTGGGCGCTCGACCGTACCCGCGAGCAGCAGGACCGGGCCATGGCCGGCTCGATCAACTACGGTGCCTACGACGCGGCTTCGGGCGCGCAGGTCGCCTACGCCCGGGTGGTGACCGACCACGCCTCCTTCGCGTGGATATGCGACGTGTACGTCGACCGGGCGGCCCGGGGCCAGAAGCTCGGCACCCGTCTCGTCACCGCCGTCCGCGACGACCTGACGCCGCTCGGCGTACGCAGGTTCATGCTCGCCACCAAGGACGCGCACGCGGTCTACGCCAGGATCGGTTTCACGCCGCTCGAGAAGCCGGACATGTGGATGTGTCTCGAAACGGGCTGACACGGCTCCCCGGACGCCGCGCCGCCTCTTGACCGGCGCGGCGTCCGGCCCCACGATCGCGGCCATGAGTGTCCGGGTCTCGCTCGTCGCCGCAGCACGCAGCCCAGCCCTCCTCGCCGAGCGTTTCGACGACGACCGGCCGCTCGACCACGCCGGCTGGCGCGAGGTGCAGTTCCTCGCCCACGTGCTGGTGCCCCTGCTGGGCGCCGCCGAACTGCGCTACTGCTCTCCCACCCCGCGCAGCCGCGCCACCGGGGAGGCCCTGGGTTTCGTCCCGCTCGTCCAGCCCGCCCTGCGGGACTGCGACATGGGCCGCTGGCGCGGCCTGACCCTGGCGCAGGCGGCCGCCTGCGAGCCGTCGGGTGTCGACACCTGGCTCGCCGACCCGCGCTCCGCCCCGCACGGCGGCGAACCGCTGATGTCCTTCATCGCCCGGATAGGGAACTGGCTGGACACCCGGCCCGACTGCGACGGCTCCCTCGTCGCCGTCGCCGAGCCGGCCGTCGTCCGGGCCGCTCTCGTCTACGCGCTGAACGCCCCGCCGTCGGCGTACTGGAGCGTGGACGTCCGCCCGCTCTCCACCCTCACGCTCACCGGCCTCCCCGGCCGGTGGAGCCTCAGCCTCCAGGCGCCGGCCGGCTGACCGCCCCCGCCGCGGGCGAACACGGGCACGGACGCCTTCCCGCCGGTCCGACCAGTCGGTATGGTGCACACACCGAGCCGAGGAGAGACCCTTGCCGCAGATCCATGGCCACTGTGACGACAGGTTCACCGCCGTACGCGACGCGTTCGCGGCCAACTTCACGGAGCGCGACGAGGTGGGCGCGGCCGTCACCGTACTGCTCGACGGCAGCCCGGTCGTGGACCTGTGGGGCGGCTGGGCCGACGCCGGCCGCACCCGCCCGTGGGAGCGCGACACCGTGGTCAACGTCTGGTCCACGACGAAGGGCCCGACCGCGCTCTGCGCCCACGTCCTCGCCGACCGCGGCCTGCTCGACCTGGACGCCCCCGTCGGAGCGTACTGGCCCGAGTTCGCCGCCGCGGGGAAGGAGTCCGTACGCGTACGGCACCTGCTCTCGCACCGGTCGGGCGTCGCGGGCCTGCGCCAGGAGCACACCCTGGCCGAGCTGTACGACTGGGAGCTGACCACGGCCCGCCTCGCGGCGACCGAACCCTGGTGGGAGCCCGGTACCCGCTCCGGATACCACGCCATCTCCTACGGCTTCCTGATCGGCGAGGTCGTCCGCCGGATCACCGGCCTGCTGCCGGGAGAGTTCCTGCGGCAGGAGATCACCGGACCGCTCGGCATCGACTTCACCGTCGGCCTTCCGGAGAAGGACGCCGACCGGGTCGCCGAACTCGTCCAGCCGAAGGCCGTCTCACGGGAACAGGCCGCGCTCTTCGCGCGGATGGAGCCGGTGGCCCTCGCCTCCCTCCTCAACCCGGGCACCGGGACCGCCGCCGCCAACACCCCCGCCTGGCGGGCGGCCGAGATCCCCGCCGCCAACGGCCACGGCACCGCCCGCGCCGTCGCGGCCCTCTACGGGATCGTCGCCGGACGCGGCAGCCTCGACGGCCACCGCGTCCTCTCCGAGGAGGCCGCGGAACGGATCCGCGAGGGACAGGGCAAATGCCGCGACCTGGTGCTGGGCGCCGGATTCGAGCACGAGACCGAACTCGGCCTGGGGCTCTGGCTGAGCGGCCCCAACGCCTCGTACGGGCCCAACCCGCGGGCCGTCGGACACGACGGGGCGGGCGGCTCCTGCGGCCTCGCCGACCCGGAGGCCGGGGTCGCGCTCGGCTACGTCATGAACCGCATGGGCCCGCACATCGCGGACGACCCCCGCAAGATGGCACTGGTGGAAGCGGTCTACGGGGCGCTCTGACGGTCCCCGGGCCCCGCGCGCGGTCTACGGGGCGCCGCCGGTGCGGTGGTCCGCCGTACCGCGGCAGGGCTCCGCCGCCGCCCGCTACGGCCGGCGGCGGGGCTTCCCGCGCGAGGCGCCGCCCTTGGCGTTCCTGCCGCCCCCCTTGGGCTTCTTCGCGCCGCCGCCACCGCCCGCGCCGCTCCGGGAGGCCTTGCCCGCCGCGGCTTTGCCCGGGGCGCCGCTCCTCCCGTCGGCACCCTTGGCCCTTCCCTTGGGCTGCGGCGGCGTCGGGGGACGGCCCCGCGTGCTGTTGACCGTCCGCCCGCGAACGATCCCGATGAACTCCTCCACCAGGTCGGTCGTCCTCTCCTGCGGCCACGCGAGCGCGATCCGCGACTCGGCGACGCCGGTGAGGGGCCGGTAGGTGAGGTCCTTGCGGTGGTGCAGCCTGGCCAGCGACTGCGGTACGACGAGCAGGCCCACCCCCGCCGCCACCAGTTCGACGGCGTCGGCCGTCGTGGCCGGCCGCTCGAACGCGGGCCGCCCCGGCGGGGCCTCCCAGCCGAGGGTGTCGTCCAGGGGGTGCAGCACGATCTCGTCGGCGAGGTCGTCGGGCGACATCTCCTCGACGGCCGTCGCTGCGTGGTCCTTGGGGATCACGACCACGGTCGTCTCGGTGTAGAGCGGGATCGCGCTGAGATCCGTACGGTCGACCGGCAGCCGTACGAAACCGGCGTCCGCGCCCTCCTCGCGCAGCAGCGCGGCGGCCTCGGCCGCGGGCACGCCGACGAGGGCCAGCGGGACACCGGGCAGTCGCTCGTTCCAGATCCGCACCCACTTGGTCGGGGTCACGCCCGGGACGTAGGCGAGCCGGAACGAAGGGGGTACTTCCGAGCCTGTCACCCCGCCAGGTTACCGGCCGTGGTCCGAGGGGGCGCACATGCTCGATACCCTGGACATCATGACGTCGCACCAGACCACCCAGACGATGAAGCCCGCCACCGCGGCGAAGAAGCTGGGTGTGTACCTCGAAGCCACCCCCGCCGAGTTCCAGGAAGGCGTCGTCTCGCGCGCCGAGCTGAACGCGCTGCAGTCCGACCCGCCCGAGTGGCTGCGGGAGCTGCGCCGCAACGGCCCGCACCCCCGGCCGGTGGTCGCCTCGAAGCTGGGCGTCTCCATCGCCGGGCTCGCGCGCGGCGGTGTCACGGAGCCGCTCACCACCGAGCAGATCGACGAACTGAAGCAGGAGAGTCCCCAGTGGCTGCGGAAGGAGCGCGCCACCCAGGCCGAGGTCCGCGCGGAGGCCGCGCGGATCAAGGAGCGCGACGCGGCCCGCGCCGAGGAGCCCGGCCGGGACTGACCCGCCGCCCGGCCGTGCGCCACGGGGCGGGTGCCCAGGCCCCGCCCCGGTCCGGTTCGCCGGCCCCGGTCCGAGGAGGCGAGGTGCCCGGTCGGGACGCATTCCTCACGAGGGCCGGCGCCGTGCGTACGTCGCGGCGGCCGTCGGGAGCTGAGACCCGCCCGCGGGCGCGGCGGCGTCGTGGGACGGGGTCAGGTCTGCGCGTAGAAGCCGATCGCCGCCGCGGTGGTGGCCGCCACGACGGCCGCGTCGGCGCCCGACGCGGCGTACGCGGCGCCCCACGCCTCGCCCGAGCGCCTGATGAACTCCCTCGCCACGGGCGAGGTCGCCCAGTCCGCGGCCTGTGCGCCGCTTCCCGTGCCCGCGAGGTGCAGGCCGAGGCCCAGCAGCATCAAGTCCCAGCCGACCCCGGCCGCCCCCGGCCCGAAGCGCGTCCAGAACTCCTCCGGGACCACGGCCACGTGCTCCAGTTCGAGGACGGTCCGGCCCGCGCCGTCCGGTGCGAGCCGCAGCTCGACCTCGCTGAAACCCGGATCCGGACCGGCCAGCCAACTCACCCTCAGCCGCCGCGGCGGTTCGCACACGAGGATCTCGCCGGCGGCGTTCCCTTCGAGCCGGTAGCGCCCGCCGGCCCGGAGCTCCCCGCCGACCGGGAGGAACCACCGGCCTAGCTGGTCGGCCGACGTCACCGCCTCCCAGACGTCGCCGACCTCGGCGTCGAACACGCGCCGTACGAGCACCGTGCGGGCCTCGCCGGCGGTCACCCGCCGGGTGCCGGTCTCCCGGTGCACGCGGTCGGCCTCCTCCACGATGTCGGTCATCGCCGCTCATCCCCTCGTGCGGTCCGTGCCCGTGCCTCCCCCCGCGCGAGGCCCCTCCCGGCGCACCGTGCCGCCGGTGCGGGAGACGCCCGCTCCACCCCATCCACTGTGCCACCTGCGGCCCGCCGTGACCGAGCGCCCGGCCCGCCCGGTCCCGTCCGCCGGGCCGGGGGAGGAGCGGACTCCGCCGAAGCCGCTCCGGCGCGGTGCGCCGCACGTACGCTCTCCGACGCGGCACCGACCGGGCTCTCGGCGGGGAGTCCGGGGCAGTGCGCCACCCGTCAGGAGTCCGGCCGCCGGGCCGGACGGCAGCGGAGCCGGGGGTCCGGCGTGACGCCCGGATGCGTGGCCGCCACCGGCTCGGCCGCCGCCCTCCTCCCGCTCTTCCCCGCACCACACCTTTGTATAAAACTGCACCGGAGCGTATAGTCATGCCATCAACGAGGAGGTTTCGATGGTGGTACGAGCGGCCGTGGCAGGAGCGAGCGGATACGCGGGCGGGGAGCTGCTGCGTCTGTTGCTGACCCACCCCCAGGTCGAGATCGGCGCGCTCACCGCCCACTCCAGCGCGGGCCGGAAGCTCGGTGCCCTGCAGCCCCACCTCAGGCCGCTGGCCGACCGGGAGCTGCGGCCCACCACGCCCGAGGTCCTCGCGGGGCACGACGTCGTCTTCCTGGCCCTGCCGCACGGGCAGTCCGCCGCCGTCGCCGAGCAGCTCGGCGAGGAGGTGCTCGTCGTCGACATGGGCGCCGACTTCCGGCTGGCGGACGCCGCCGACTGGGAGAGGTTCTACGGCTCCCCGCACGCCGGCACCTGGCCCTACGGCCTGCCCGAACTGCCGGGGGCCCGGGCGGCCCTGGAGGGTTCCAGGCGCATCGCCGTGCCGGGCTGCTACCCGACCGCCGTCTCGCTCGCCCTCTTCCCGGCGTACGCCGCCGGCCTCGCCGAGCCCGAGGCCGTCGTCGTCGCCGCCTCCGGCACCTCCGGCGCCGGCAAGGCGGCCAAGCCGCACCTGCTCGGCTCCGAGGTGATGGGCAGCATGTCCCCGTACGGCGTCGGCGGGGGCCACCGGCACACGCCCGAGATGATCCAGAACCTCAGCGCCGCGGCCGGGGAGCGCGTCACCGTCTCCTTCACACCGACCCTCGCCCCCATGCCCCGCGGCATCCTCGCCACGTGCAACGTGAAGGCGAAGCCCGGGGTGGACGCCGGAGCACTCCGCGCGGCCTACGAGAAGGCCTTCGCGGACGAGCCGTTCGTCGATCTGCTGCCCGAGGGGCAGTGGCCCGCCACCGCGGCCGTCAACGGCTCCAACGCCGTCCAGATCCAGGTCGCCCATGACGAGGCGGCCGGCCGGATCGTCGTGGTCAGCGCCATCGACAACCTCACCAAGGGCACCGCCGGAGGCGCCCTGCAGAGCATGAACATCGCCCTCGGACTGCCCGAGGACACAGGTCTCTCGACGATCGGAGTCGCACCGTGAGCGTCACGGCAGCCAAGGGGTTCACGGCGGCGGGCATCGCCGCCGGAATCAAGGAGAGCGGTAATCCGGACCTGGCCCTCGTGGTCAACGACGGGCCGCGCCGAGCCGCCGCGGGCGTCTTCACCTCCAACCGCGTCAAGGCCGCACCCGTCCTCTGGTCGGAGCAGGTGCTCAAGGGCGGCGAGGTGACCGCCGTCGTCCTCAACTCCGGCGGGGCCAACGCCTGTACGGGCCCCCGGGGATTCCAGGACACCCACGCCACGGCCGAGAAGGCGGCCGAGGTCCTCACCGGTCACAGCGCCGGCGAGATCGCGGTCGCCTCCACGGGGCTGATCGGTGTGCTCCTGCCCATGGACAGGCTGCTGCCAGGCATCGAGAAGGCCGCGGCGGCACTGAGCGAACACGGCGGCGAGAAGGCCGCCCTCGCGATCAAGACCACGGACACGGTCCACAAGACGGCGGTGGCCGGCGGCGAGGGCTGGACCGTCGGCGGTATGGCGAAGGGCGCCGGCATGCTCGCCCCCGGCCTCGCCACGATGCTCGTCGTCCTCACCACCGACGCCGACGTCGACGCGGCCGGCCTCGACACCGCGCTGCGCGCCGCGACCCGCACCACCTTCGACCGGATCGACTCCGACGGCTGCATGTCGACCAACGACACCGTGCTCCTGCTCGCCTCCGGTGCCAGCGGGATCACCCCCGCCCCGGCCGAGTTCGACGAGGCCGTCCGGAGCGTCTGCGCCGACCTGGCCCGCCAGCTCATCGGCGACGCCGAAGGGGCGTCCAAGGACATCCGGATCGAGGTGGTCAACGCGGCCACCGAGGACGACGCCGTCGAGGTCGGCCGGAGCATCGCCCGCAACAACCTCCTCAAGTGCGCCATCCACGGCGAGGACCCCAACTGGGGCCGGGTCCTCTCCGCGATCGGCACGACGAAGGCCGCCTTCGACCCGGACCGGCTCGACGTCGCCATCAACGACGTCTGGGTGTGCAGGAACGGCAGCGTCGGCGAGGACCGCGACCTGGTCGACATGCGCTACCGGGAGGTCCGCATCACGGCGGACCTGTCGGCGGGAGACGAGTCCGCCGTCATCTGGGCCAACGACCTCACCGCCGAGTACGTCCACGAGAACAGCGCGTACAGCTCATGAGCGCCGCGAGGAAGCACACCGCGCTGCCCAAGGCCCAGATCCTCATCGAGGCGCTGCCCTGGCTGACCCGGCACAACGGCCGGATCGTCGTCATCAAGTTCGGCGGCAACGCCATGATCGACGACGAGCTGAAGGCCGCCTTCGCCCAGGACGTCGTCTTCCTGCGGCATGCCGGGCTCAAGCCCGTCGTCGTGCACGGCGGCGGACCGCAGATCAGCGCCCAGCTCGACAAACAGGGCCTGGTCAGCGAGTTCAAGGCAGGGCTGCGCGTCACCACGCCCGAGGCGATGGACGTCGTGCGCATGGTGCTGGCCGGGCACGTCCAGCGCGAGCTCGTCGGCCTGCTCAACGAGCACGGGCCGCTCGCCGTCGGCATGACCGGCGAGGACGCGAACACCATCACCGCCACCCAGCACCGGCCGGTGATAGACGGCGAGGCCGTGGACATCGGCAGGGTCGGGGAGATCACCGCCATCGACACCGGGGCCGTCCAGGCGCTGCTGGACGACGGCCGGATCCCGGTCGTCTCCTCCATCGCGCGCTCCGCCGAGGACAACCACGTCTACAACGTCAACGCCGACACCGCGGCCGCGGCGCTCGCCGCCGCGCTGGGCGCCGAGACGCTGATGGTCCTCACCGACGTCGAGGGCCTGTACGAGGACTGGCCGAACAGCGACGACGTCATCAGCCGGCTCACCGCCACCGAGCTGGAGAAGCTGCTGCCCGGCCTCTCCAGCGGCATGGTGCCCAAGATGCAGGGCTGCCTCCACGCCGTGCGCAACGGTGTCGAGACCGCCCGCGTCATCGACGGCCGGGTCCAGCACGCGATCCTGCTGGAGATCTTCACCGACGAGGGGATCGGCACGATGGTCGTGCCCGACGCGGCGCCCGCCACCCGGCACGGCGCAGAGGGGGAGTCATGAGCAACGAGGAGTTCGCCCGGCGCTGGCAGGGCGCGCTGATGGACAACTACGGCACCCCGCCCCTGCCGCTGGTACGCGGTGCGGGCCCCCGGGTGTGGGACGCGGAGGGCACCGAGTACCTCGACTTCGTCGGCGGCATCGCGGTCAACGCGCTCGGCCACGCCCACCCCGCGGTGACCGAGGCCGTCTCCCGGCAGATCGCCTCCCTCGGGCACGTCTCCAACCTCTACACGGCCGAACCGCCCATCGCGCTCGCCGAACGGCTCCTCCAGCTCTTCGGCCGGGCGGGCAGGGTCTACTTCTGCAACTCGGGTGCCGAGGCCAACGAGGCCGCGTTCAAGATCGGCCGGCTGACCGGGCGCACGCACATGGTCGCCACGGACGGCGGCTTCCACGGCCGGACCATGGGCGCCCTCGCCCTTACGGGCCAGCCCGGCAAGCGGGATCCGTTCCTCCCGCTGCCCGGTGACGTCACCCACGTGCCGTACGGCGACGCGGAGGCGCTGCGGGCGGCGGTGACGACCGACACGGCACTGCTGGTCATCGAACCGGTCCAGGGGGAGAACGGCGTCGTGGTGCCGCCCGAGGGCTATCTGGAGGCGGCCAGGGAGATCACCCGGGCCACGGGCACGCTGCTCGTCCTGGACGAGGTGCAGACCGGCATCGGCCGGTGCGGCTCCTGGTTCGAGCACCAGGCCCACCAGGGCGTCGAGCCCGACGTGGTCACCCTCGCCAAGGGGCTCGGCGGTGGACTGCCCATCGGCGCCACCGTCGCCTTCGGAGCCGCGGCCGAGCTCCTGCGGCCGGGCCAGCACGGCACGACGTTCGGCGGCAACCCCGTGGCGTGCGCCGCCGGGCTCGCCGTGCTGGACACCCTGGCCGCCGACGGCGTCCTGGACGACGTCAAGCGGCTCGGCGAGCGCATCAGGGACGGTGTCGAGGGCCTCGGACACCCGCTGGTCTCCCACGTCCGCGGCTCCGGACTGCTGCTGGGTATCGTGCTCACCGGGCCCCTCGCACCGCAGGTGCAGCAGGCGGCTCAGGGAGCCGGACTCCTGGTGAACGCGCCCGCCCCCGATGTCGTACGGCTCATGCCGCCACTGATCATCGGTGACGCGGAGGTGGACGCGTTCCTGCGGATCCTTCCGGAAGCCCTCGACGCGGCCCACGGGGACGGACCAGCCCGGGAGTGATCATCCGGAGAATGAGGCGACGACGATGACCGAGGCGCACGACACCGACCACGGCGGGCCGTCGGTGCCGCAGACACGCACGGCACGCCACCGCAGGATCGTGGACATCCTGAACCGGCAGCCGGTGCGCTCCCAGAGCCAGCTGGCCAGGCTCCTCGCGGACGACGGGCTGAGCGTCACCCAGGCGACGCTCTCCCGTGACCTGGACGAACTCGGCGCCGTCAAGATCCGCAACACCGGTGGCGAGCTGATCTACGCGGTGCCGAGCGAGGGTGGTTTCCGTACTCCGCAGGCCCCGCTCGGCGGCTCGGCGAAGGAGGAGCGGATGCGCAGGCTCTCCGCCGAACTGCTGATCTCCGCGGAGGCCTCGGCCAACCTGGTGGTGCTCCGGACGCCCCCGGGGGCCGCGCAGTTCCTCGCCTCGGCCATCGACCAGGCCGAACTCCAGGCGATCCTCGGCACGATCGCGGGCGACGACACCCTGATGCTCATCAGCCGCGACCCGGTCGGCGGACAGGCGCTGGCGGACCACCTGCTGCGGCTGGCGCAGAACGACGTCTGAGGCGACGGGCGGGTCAGTACCGGGTGATCGCGGTGGGGCCTGACCGGGTGCCGACGGCGATGTGCGGCCGGCGGCCCGGGTCGGCCCAGGCCAGGATCCGGGTCATGGTGGCCGCCGGTACGGACACGCAGCCGGCCGTCGCCCCCCGGCCGTCGACGTGGAGGAAGATGCCGGCGCCCCGGCCGCGCACCGGACGCCGGTAGTTGAAGCCGATGACGAGCGCCCGGGCGTACTGCGTCCCGTACGAGGCGAGGTGTTCGGACTCCCCGGCCCGGCAGTCGCCGGGCAGCGGCTCCACCCAGCGGTTGTACGCGCGCGAGGCGTTGTCCTGGCACCACCAGGAGCGGTCCCCGGCGCGGCGGTACGGATAGCGGGTGCCGGGTGGGGCGGGCTCGGTGCCGAAGGCGTACGGCAGGTCGTACAGGCCGGTGGGGGTGGTGTTCGTGCCCTGCGTGCGGGTCGCCCCCTCGGCCAGGCCGTTCGCCCCGAAGCGGGCCGGGGCCGAACCGGCCTGCACCCACCCCTGCGGCCGCCGGTCCCACCAGGTGAGCGTGCCCGTGGTGGAGTCCGTGGCGGGC
>NZ_JBEXWB010000205.1:0-11454 GCF_040629645.1 Streptomyces sp. NPDC005899
CGCGGTGGAGCCGGCGCGTGCTCTGCGCGGCGTACGGGGCGACGGCCGCCGACGGCGCCGTGGCAGGGCTTGTTCTCATGACGCTCCCCCCATGGTGCGTGGGTCCGGTCCGGAAGAGGAGCACCGGGCCCGGGACCATCCTGCCGTGCTCCGGGCGACGCCACCGCGCACTCCGCACAAAGGCTGCAACCTCCTGCAACCCTGGTGGCGGCCCTTCGGCCGTACGAGAGTGGTGGCTCACCGCGCGGCGGGGCCCGGTCCCCTCGGGCGGTGGAGCACAAGCGCGGAGGGTGGCGCCGTGTCGGCGCGGCACCACCCTCCGCCGCTCGCACGGGGCCCAGGCCCCGTCCTTTCCGGCGATGGCGCGCCCCGCCGGGAGGCCTACCGGTCCTGAGCCCGGGCCCGCTCCACCACCGAGGCCAGGTCCAGGCTGTGCGGCAGGGTCCCGAAGGCCGCCCCCCAGTCGCCGCCCAGCCGCGACGCGCAGAACGCGTCCGCGACCTCCGGCGGAGCCCAGCGCAGCAGCAGCGACCCCTGCAGCACCAGGGCCATCCGCTCCACGATCCGCCGGGCCCGCGCCTCGACACCCTCCAGGTCGGCGAGTTCCGTCAGCAGGTCCTTGACCGCCCCGTCCAGCCGGTGGTCCTGGCCGCGGGCCTTCCCGATCTCCCGCAGGAACGCGTCGAGCGCGCGCGGTTCGCGCTGGAGCGCCCGCAGCACGTCGAGCGCCTGCACGTTGCCCGAACCCTCCCAGATGGAGTTCAGCGGGGCCTCACGCAGCAGCCGGGGCATCCCGGACTCCTCGACGTAACCGTTGCCGCCCAGGCACTCCAGGGCCTCGCCGACCACGGCGGTGCACCGCTTCGTCACCCAGTACTTCGCGGCCGGCACGGCGATCCGCAGGAAGGCCCGCTCCTCGTCGGTGTCCGCGTCGTACGCGGCGGCCAGCCGCAGTGCCAGGGTGGTCGCCGCCTCCGACTCCAGGGCGAGATCGGCCAGGACGTTGCGCATCAGCGGCTTCTCGATGAGCAGCCCGCCGAACGCGCTGCGGTACGCGCCGTGGTGGATCGCCTGCGCCACCGCCTGCCGCATCAGTGCCGCCGAACCGACCACGCAGTCCAGCCGGGTCGCCGCGACCATCTCGATGATGGTGCGCACCCCGCGCCCCTCCTCACCGACCCGGCGGGCCCACGTGCCGTCGAACTCGACCTCGCCGGACGCGTTGGACCGGTTGCCCAGCTTGTCCTTCAGGCGCTGGATCGCGAACACGTTGCGGGTGCCGTCCGGCAGGACGCGCGGCACGAGGAAGCAGCTCAGCCCGCCCGGGGCCTGGGCCAGGACCAGGAAGCCGTCGGACATGGGCGCCGAGCAGAACCACTTGTGCCCGGTGAGCAGGTACTCCCCGTCGCCGGCCAGCGGCTCGGCCCGGGTCGTGTTGGACCGCACGTCGGTGCCGCCCTGCTTCTCCGTCATGCCCATCCCGAAGAGCACACCGGCCTTCTCCGGCGCCGGCCGCAGCCCCTCCTCGTACACGTGGGAGGTGAGCAGCGGCTCCCACTCGGCGGCGAGCGCCGGGTCGGTCCGCAGGGCGGGGACCGCGGCGTGCGTCATGGAGAGCGGGCAGCCGTGGCCGGCCTCGGCCTGCGTCCACACCAGGAAGCCGGCCGCCCGGCGGACGTGCCCGGCCGGCCGGCCCCAGGCGTCGGTCAGCCCGGCCGACACCGCGTGCCCCAGCAGCCGGTGCCAGGAGGGATGGAACTCGATCTCGTCGAGGCGGTGCCCGTAGCGGTCGTGGGTGCGCAGCTTCGGCGGGTTCTCGTTCGCCTGGGCTCCCCATGCCTGGGCCTGGGCGGAACCGGCGGCCGTTCCGAGCGAGCGGAGCTCGCTTCGCACCTCGTCGAGGATCTCCGGTCCGGTGTGCCGCTCGACGGCCTCCGTCAGCGCCCGGTCGGTCGCGAAGACGTCGTAGCCGACCAGCGGCGGAACCTGGTTGGTCACTGTGTGGGTGGTTGCTGCCATGCCGATACGGTAAGGAGGTGCAGGCAGCAAAAGAAACACCCGAGCGGCCACCGGGCCGGCTCCACCGGGCGCGAGTCCTCTACCGCAACGTGTCCAAGCGCCAGATGGCGTGGCAGTTGCTCAAGGACACGGTCAACTCGTGCATGGAGTACCGCATCCTCGGGCTCGCGGCCGAAGCGGCCTTCTTCACCCTGCTGTCCCTGCCCCCCCTGCTGCTCGGCCTGATCGGGCTGCTCGGATACGTCGACGACTGGACGGCCACCACGACGGTCGCCTCCCTCGAGCGGAACATCCTGGACGCGGTGCAGACCGTGCTGTCCGAGCGCGGCGTCAACGACATCGCCAAACCGCTCATGGACGACGTCACCACGGGCGCCCGCCCCGACGTCATCTCGATCGGGTTCGCGATCGCCCTCTGGTCGGGTTCCCGGGCGGTGAACGTCTTCATCGACACCATCACCGTGATGTACGGGCTCGACGGCCACCGCGGCATCGTCCGGACCCGCCTGCTGGCCTTCCTGCTGTACGTCGTCGCCCTGCTGCTCGGGGCGGTCGTGCTGCCGCTGCTGGTGGTCGGCCCCGACCGGGTGGTGGAGTTCGTCCCCTGGGGCACCGAGGTCCTGGCGGTCCTGTACTGGCCCCTGGTCATACTGCTGTCCATCGCGTTCCTCACGACGCTCTACCACGTGTCCGTACCCGTCCGTTCCCCGTGGATGGAGGACGTGCCCGGGGCCCTGGTGGCGCTGGCGATGTGGGTGCTGGGCAGCCGCCGCCGTGTGCCGACCGCCACCCGCCCGGGCGTCGTGTCCGACTGTCTCGTCCCCTGAAACGGCACCGGCCCCCACCGGTGCTGCGCATCAGCGTACGGCGGGGGACGGACGGTGGAAGCCGATTGACGGAACTGTCTCCGGAAGGTGTTTAGGGTGTGTTTCATGTTCCGTCTTGAAACAGAAGTGGACAAGGAGCGTCGTATTCTGCTGAGTCGTCGGCTACACGACGACAACTGGGACGGATCACCACAGCTGCGGGCCCTGCATTCCACGGTCGGTGAGCACGAACTCCCGCTGGACGTCTGGTTCCTCGACCCGGAGGACGGACTCGCCGGAGGGCTGGCCGGACGGACCTGGGCCTACTGGCTCCACGTGGACCTGCTCTGGGTGGACCCCCGCCACCGCGGCAGCGGGCTGGGCACGCGGCTGCTGGCCGAGGCGGAGCGCCTCGCCCGGGAGGACCGGGCCTGCACCCGCTCCCGGCTGGAGACCTGGGACTTCCAGGCCCCCGCCTTCTACCGGAAGCGGGGGTACGAGGTCGTCGGCGAGGTCGCGGACTATCCGCCCGGCGTCACCGAGTACGTCCTGGTCAAGCAGCTGGAGCGATCCGGCGGGCCCCCGCCGAGGGGACCGCGGGGAAGACGCCCGGGGTGGCGTACCCGGCGGAGGTGAAGGCTTCGGAGACCGACTTGGCGACCTGGTCCGCCGTCCCCTCCTCCACGAGGACGATCGCCGAGCCGCCGAAGCCGCCCCCGGTCATCCTCGCCCCGAGCGCCCCGGCGGCGTTCGCCGAGGAGACCACGAGGTCGAGCTCCGGGCACGAGACGCGCAGGTCGTCCCGCAGGGAGACGTGCCCCTCGGTGAGTATGGGGCCCGTCGCACGCACCTCGCCCGCGTCGAGCAGGCCGATGACCCGCTCCACCCGGTGGTTGTCGCTCACGACGTGGCGGACGTAGCGCACGACCGACTCGTCCTCGCCCGACGCCGCCAGGGTGTCGAGCGCGGTGCCCAGTTCCTCGTAGGGAAGGTCGCGCAGGGTCGCCATGCCCAGCGCCCGGGCCCCCGCCTCGCAGCCGGCCCGGCGCTCCGCGTAGGCACCGTCCCCCAGGGCGTGCTTGACCCGGGTGTCGACGACCAGGAGCCGCAGCCCCTGGGCTGCCAGGTCGAAGGGGACCTGGCGCAGGCCGAGGTCGCGGGTGTCGAGGTGGAGCGCGTGGCCCGGCGTGCAGCACGCCGAGGCCATCTGGTCCATCACTCCGCACGGCACACCGACGAAGGCGTTCTCCGCGCGCTGGCCCAGGACGGCGAGTTCCGGCGCGGTGAGCCCCAGCTCGAAGAGGTCGTTCAGGGCGAGTGCGGTGACCACCTCGAGGGCGGCGGAGGAGGAGAGCCCGGCCCCGACGGGGACGGTGGAGGTCAGCTGGACGTCCGCCCCGCTGACGGGGTGGCCCGCCTCCCGCAGCGCCCAGACGACGCCGGCCGGGTAGGCCGCCCAGCCGTGCCCCGAGTGCGGGGCCAGCTCGTCGACGCGCAGGGTGACGACCCCGCCGGGTACGTCGGTGGAGTGCAGCCGCAGCACGCCGTCCGTGCGGCGGGCGACGGCCGCGCGGGCGCTGTGCGGGAGGGCCAGCGGCATGACGAAGCCGTCGTTGAAGTCGGTGTACTCACCGATCAGGTTCACTCGTCCGGGCGCGGCCCAGATCCCCTCGGGCGCGGTCCCGTACAGCGCGGTGAAGGCCGCGGTCAGCGCGTGGTCGCTCATGGGCTCGGTCATGGGGTGGGGAGCTCCTCTCGGCGGGCGAACGTCCAGGCGTCGGCCACGATCGCGGTCAGGCCGGCGCGGGACGGCCGCCAGCCGAGGCGCTCCCGGGCGGTGGCGGCGGAGGCGACGAGGATGGCCGGGTCGCCGCCGCGCCTGGGGGCGGGGGTCTCCGGGACGGGGTGGCCGGTGACCTGACGGACGGTCTCGATGACCTCCCGCACGGAGAAGCCGTTGCCGTTGCCGAGGTTGCAGATGAGGTGCTCGCCCGCGGCGGCCGCGTCGAGGGCCAGCAGGTGGGCCTCGGCGAGGTCGGCGACGTGGATGTAGTCGCGGACGCAGGTGCCGTCCGGGGTCGGGTAGTCGTCCCCGTAGACGGAGACGGACTCGCGCCGCCCCAGTGCCACCTGGAGGACCAGGGGGATGAGGTGCGACTCGGGGTCGTGGCGTTCGCCCTGGCTGCCGTAGGCCCCGGCGACGTTGAAGTAGCGCAGGGAGACGGCCGCCAGGCCGTGTGCGGCGGCCTCGCCCGTGATCATGTGGTCGACGGCGAGCTTCGTGGCGCCGTACGGGCTGGTGGGCGCGGTGGGGTCGGACTCCGTGATGGGGGTGGAGACCGGCTCCCCGTAGGTCGCGGCGGTGGAGGAGAACACCAGGGTCCGCACCCCGGCGTCGCGCATCGCGGCGAGCAGGGCGGTCGTCCCGCCGACGTTGTTCAGCCAGTACTTCTCGGGGTCGACGACGGACTCGCCGACCTGCGAGCTCGCGGCGAAGTGCAGCACCCCGTCGTAGGAGGCGTCGAGCCACTTGGCGGCGTCCTGGATTCGGCCCTCGATGAACTCGGCCCCCGCGGGGACCCCTTCGCGAAAGCCCGTCGACAGGTCGTCCAGGACGGTCACGGTGTGGCCGGCCTCCAGCAGGTGGGCGGCGACCACCCCACCGACATATCCCGCTCCGCCCGTGACCAGGTACTTCTTACCGGGGTTGCTCACTCGCTCGCTACCTCTCGCAGTCGCTGGGCCGCGGCCTCCGGCGGCACGTCGTTGATGAACACGTTCATGCCGGACTCGGAACCCGCGAGGAACTTCAGCTTGCCGGACGTGCGCCGGATGGTGAAAAGCTCCAGATGCAGACCGAACTCCTCCCGGCCGGGCACCCTGAAGGGGGCCTGGTGCCAGGCCGAGATGTACGGGGTCGGGGGCTCACCCGGGCCGAAGATCCGGTCGAAACGCCTCAGGAGTTCCAGATAGACCTGTGGAAACTCCGTGCGGGCGGCGTCGTCCAGGTCCCGGAGGTCGGGGACGCGGCGGCGCGGATGGAGGTGGACCTCGTAGGGCCAGTGCGCCGCGTACGGCACGAACGCGACCCAGTGCTCGCCCTCCAGGACGACGCGTGACCCGTCGGCCAGCTCCCGGGCGACGACGTCGTCGAAGAGGTTGCGGCCGGTCTCCTCCCGGTGGGCCGCCGCCGAGCGCAGCATCAGCTCGGTGCGCGGGGTGACGAAGGGGTAGCCGTAGATCTGCCCGTGCGGGTGGCCGAGCGTGACACCGATCTCGGCGCCCCGGTTCTCGAAGCAGAACACCTGGGTGACCTGCGGCAGTTCGGCGAGGTCCGCCGTCCGGTCGGTCCAGGCGTCCAGGACGAGGGCGGCCTGTTCCCGGGTGAGCCGGGCGAAGGACGCGTCGTGGTCGGAGGTGAAGCAGACGACCTCGCAACGGCCGGAGTCCCCGGCGAGGGAGGGGAAGCGGTTCTCGAAGACGGCGACGTCGTAGTGGTCGTCGGGGATCTCGCTCAGCCGGCCGTCCCGTGAGGGGCAGAGCGGGCACTCGTCGGCCGGCGGGTGGTAGGTGCGGCCCTGGCGGTGCGAGGCGATGGCCACCGCGTCGCCCAGCAGCGGGTCGCGGCGGATCTCCGAGGACGTCGAGACGGGGGCGAGCGGCCGCCGGTCGACGGCGTCGCGGACCGTGTCGTCCGCGGAGTCGTAGTAGATCAGCTCACGGCCGTCGGCGAGGCTCGTAACCGTCTTCTTCACCAGGCTCCTCCATGTACCGCCCTCCAACATAACCGCACATAACAAATCACAAGCGAACACGCGAGTCAATGCTGCGGCGGCATGACCACCCGCAGGGTCCCGCCGTGGGGTCATATACGCATATTCCGCTCCACTCGATCACGATCGAACAAAGAAGCCCAGCCAGACTGTTCAGTTCTCGAACACAAAGGCGTAGGTTCCGACGGGTTCAGTTCACGCAACGAAGCGGATACCCCCCATGCACTATCTGGCCGAAGGGCTCCGGCTCCCCACGAACGGGCTCGACTACACAATTCTGGCGATTTACTTCGTCGTGGTGCTCGGCATCGGGTTCGCCGCCCGGGCAAGTGTGAAAACGAGCCTGGACTTCTTCCTCTCCGGCCGGTCGCTGCCCGCGTGGGTGACCGGTCTGGCGTTCGTCGCGGCGAACCTCGGCGCCACCGAGATACTCGGCATGGCGGCGACCGGCGCTCAGTACGGCGTCGCGGTCGTGCACTGGTACTGGATCGGCGCCATCCCGGCCATGGTCTTCCTCGGCCTCGTGATGATGCCCTTCTACTACCGGTCGAAGGTCCGCTCCGTGCCGGAGTTCCTGCTCCAGCGCTTCGACAGGTCGGCGCACCTGCTGAGCTCCATACTCTTCGCCTTCGCGGCGATCCTGATCGCGGGCGTGAACCTCTACGCCCTGTCGATCGTCGTGGAGGCGCTGCTCGGCTGGGACCGCTCGGTCGCGATCGTCGTCGCCGGCGTGTTCGTCCTGCTCTACATCACCGTCGGCGGCCTGTCCTCGGCGATCTACAACGAGGTCCTGCAGTTCTTCGTCATCCTCGCCGCGCTGATCCCGCTGACCCTGCTGGGCCTCAAGCGCGTCGGCGGCTGGGACGGGCTGAGCGGCTCCCTGGAGAAACAGCACGGCGGCGACTTCATGACCGCGTGGGGCGGCACCGGCATCGGTGACGCCAACCCGCTCGGCGCCAACTGGCTGACGATCGTCCTCGGCCTCGGCTTCGTGCTCTCCTTCGGCTACTGGACCACCAACTTCGCCGAGGTGCAGCGCGCGCTGTCCGCGAAGAACCTGTCGGCCGCCCGGCGCACCCCGCTGATCGCCGCGTTCCCGAAGATCTTCATCGTCTTCGTGGTGATGATCCCGGGACTGGTCGCCGCCGTCCTCGTGCCCAGGATCGGTACGGCGGACTCCGACCTCACCTACAACGACGCCATCCCGCTGCTGATGCAGGAACTCCTGCCGAACGGCGTCCTCGGCATCGCGGTGACCGGCCTGCTGGCCGCCTTCATGGCCGGCATGGCCGCCAACGTGTCCTCGTTCAACACGGTGTTCACCACGGACATCTGGCAGCGGTACGTGAAGAAGGACCGGCCGGACGCCTACTACCTGCGCTTCGGGCGGCTGATCACCGCGGTGGGCGTGCTCGCCTCGATCGGCACGGCGTTCATCGCGGCCAGCTTCTCCAACATCATGACGTACCTGCAGACCCTGTTCTCGTTCTTCAACGTCCCGATGTTCGTCGTCTTCATCATCGGGATGTTCTGGAAGCGGGCCTCGATGAAGTCCGGCGTCTGGGGTCTCGTCGCGGGCACCACCGCCGCGATGGTCAACTACTTCGTCGTCTACGAGCAGGGCATCATCGACATCCCGTCCGACCAGGGCGCCAACTTCGTCTCCGCCATCGTCGGCTTCGTCGCCGGTGCGGTCGTCATGGTCGTCGTCACCCTCTTCACGGCTCCCAAGCCGGAGGCCGAGCTGGCCGGCCTGGTGTACGGGACCGCGTCCCCGGACGCCGACGAGCTCCCGGAGGAGGGCGACGGCGCCTGGTACCGCAAGCCCGCCCTGCTCGGCTGGGGCGCGATGGTCCTCGCCGCCCTCTGCTACCTGCCCTACTCGCTCTGATCGGAGGCACTCACCATGTCCGACCTGCACAAGGAAGTCTCCGAACTGGAGCGCACGTCCGCGACCGCGGCCCGGCTCTTCGACATCCGGCGGATCATCGGCGGACTCTTCGTGGTCTACGGAGTGATCGTCACCATCGCCGGCATCAACCCCTCCGAGGCCGATCTCGAGAAGGCCCAGGGGGTCCACATCAACCTGTGGACCGGCCTGGCCATGCTGGCCCTCGGGCTCTTCTTCCTGATCTGGATGAAGCTGCGCCCGGTCCAGGTGGCGGAGGAGGCGCCCACCACGCCGGAGAGCTGACCGCGCGGCGGGGGCGGGACCTCACGCGTTCACGCGAGGGGGTCCCGCCCCCGCGGCGTGTGCGCCGAGGAGGCCCGGTCCAGCAGCCCCGTCCGGGCGGCGAGGGCCGCGGCCTCCAGCCGGGAGCCGACGCCCAGCTTCATCAGCACCCGCTGCACGTGCGTGCGGGCGGTGCTCGGCGCGATGGCCATTCCGGCGGCGATCAGCCGGGTGTCCTCGCCCTCGGCGACCCGGACCAGCACCTCGACCTCGCGAGGGGTCAGCAACCGCAGCAGCCGCTGTCCCTCGTCGTCCGGTTCGGCCACCGGGTGGAGCAGCTCCGCGAACGCGCCGCGCAGCAGCTGCGGAGCGACCGCCGCCTCCCCCGCCCGTGCCTTGACCATCGCGCGTTCCACGCCCTCGATGCGCTCGTCGTGGCGGACGTACCCGGCGGCCCCCGCGGCGAAGGCGGCGGCGATCCCGCGCGGGCTGGGGACGGGGCCGAGCACGACGACGGCCACCTGCGGGCGCTCCCGCCCGATCCGCGTGATCGGGTCGAACGCGCCCGGCTCGGCGGGCGCCGCCGTGCCGAACAGGCAGACCTCCGGCGCCCTGCTGACGACGAGTTCGGCCGATCCGGCGGTCGGCGCGGCCGCCGCGAGCACCCGGTGGCCCCGCAGCTTGAGCGCCGAGGCGAGCGCCTCGGCGAGCAGTCGGTGGTCGTCGACCACCATGAGCCGCACGCCCATCGAGATTGCCCCCCTGTGTGCGGCGCCGTGCCGCTCTGTGACCCCGGAACAGGCCCCCCGGCCCTCTGACCCGGCAAGCTACACGCTTGTTCGACGTGTCGTGCCCTCTACCGGGCAGAAGCCACTCGGAATGCTTGTTTCTGCACGGTCACAGCCACTTGCCGGGCGGAAAACGATCGGCCCTGCCGGTCGAATGATCGACCGGCAGGGCCGTGGACGCGGACCGCGCCGCTCACCCGCGCACGGGTCAGCCGGTGGTGAAGGAGACGACGAGGTACTCCTTGTCGTCCACCGCGCTCGTCCGGGGCTTGCTGAGCATCGTCTCCGAGATGAACAGCCGCCCCTTCTCGTAGATGAACTCCGCGTAGTCGCTGGAGAAGCTGGTCTCCGCGTCCCGCACCGCCTTGTCGTCGGGGTTCTCCATGAGCACCGTCTGCTCGAAGGTGGAGCCGTCGACGGACACGATCTGGCCGCCCTTGTCGTACGGGGGCTGCTTGTAGGCGATCACGTTGGTGCCGTCCATGCGCAGCGGCCTGAGCGTGTAGCGGTCACCCGCGTCGGCCTTGCCGCCGACGAGCTTGCCGGTGGTCAGGTCGAAGGCCACGATCTCGTTCGTGTCGCCGTACTCCCCACCGCCCTCGTGCTCCTCGGTCGGCAGGTACAGCCGGTTGTTGCCGACCGCCAGGTTCTGGCACTTCTCGACCTCGGTGGAACCGCAGCGCGCCGCGTACTTGTCCGCGTCGGCGGAGATCCGCACGGTCAGCTTGCCGGTGGCCGCGTCGATCGAGAAGAAGTCCGAGATGCTGCTGCCGTCACCGGCGGTGTCGCCGACGTCGGCCGCCACGACGAGCGGCTTGGTGGAGACGATGCTCGCGTACTCGACACCGGCCGGCATGTCGTACGAGGAGAGCGGCGCGCCCGTGGTCGGGTTCAGCGCCTGCACGGTGAGCTGCGGGGCGTCGTAGGTGCCGCACTTGCGGACCACCGCGAGGGCCTCGCCGCCGCCGTACCCCATGTCGTAGCAGTTGTTGGTGTCGGTCTTCGGCTTCCAGAGCTCGGCGCCGTTCGCCAGGTTGAAGGCGGCGCCGCCCCTGGTGCCGCCCGCGGCGACCGTGGTCCCGCTGAGCGTGACCTCGTTGAAGCGGACGGGCTCGTCACCGCTGGATGCGGAGGTGACCGACTTGCTCCACATCAGCTTGCCGGTGGCCAGGTCGAGGGCACCGACCTGGGTGCAGGAGGGGTACTTGTCCTGGGCGCTCGGCCTGCCGTCCTCGAACGCGATCGCCGTCCTGTAGTCCTTGCTCATGTGTTTGGACGCGGCACAGAGCTGGCCCTTGAGCGGGATCGACCAGAGCTTGGTGCCCTTGGCGAGGTCGTAGCCGGTGATCTCGTACACGCCGGTCTTCACGTACGCCTTGTCGGTGACCCAGGAACCGTCGACCGTGGTGGTGTCCGCGACCTTCGGCTGCGGCAGCTGGAAGCCGACGGTGGACCTGGTCGTGGCCGGCGCCTTCTCGGCGCCGCCGCCCAGGCCGTCGCCCTTGCCGTCCTTGCCCTCTCCGCCACCGCCCGTGGAGCCGGCCGAGGACGCCTCGGTGCCCTTGCCGCCGTCGTCGTCGCCGGAGGAGGCGTAGAGGACTCCGCCGCCGATGATCAGCACCACCGCGACGGCCGCGGCCACGATGATCTTCATCTGGGTGGAGAACCCGCCACCGCTCCCGCCCGGCTGCGGCGGGAGGTACTGGGGCTGCATCGGAGCCGTCGGGTAGCCGTAGCCCTGGTGCGGAGGCATGCCGGGCTGTCCGGGCGGGCCCTGCGGGAAGCCGTAGCCCGGCTGCCCCGGAGGCGGCGCCTGCGGATAGCCGTAGGCGGGGCCCTGCGGCGGACCGCCGGGCGGAGGCGTCTGCGGTGCGCCGAAGCCGCCGGGCGGCGGG
>NZ_JBEXWB010000206.1:0-11450 GCF_040629645.1 Streptomyces sp. NPDC005899
GCCACCCGGCGGAGGCCGAGCGAGGCGGAAAGGATGACGCCGGTCAGTCCCAGGCCCCCCGCTGTCGCGTCGAACAGCGGGGTCGCCGGCCGCACTGCTCAACCGGACCTCCGCGGCCTTCCTGGGCGAGCTGCGCCATCGCGGGGCCGCCCTCTCCCGCGGCGGTGCGCTCCAGCGCATCTCCGCCTTCCTCCACCCGCTGGACGTCCTGCCCCACTGGAACCGCCTCTACGGGCGGGCCGGTTTCGTGCGCTACCAGTTCGCCGTCGGACACGGGCAGGAGGAGACGGTGCACCGCATCGTGCGCAGGCTGTCGGCCCGCCGCTGCCCCGCCTTCCAGGCCGTGCTCGAACGCTTCGGGGACGCCGGTCCCGGCTGGCTGTCGTTCCCGGTGCCCGGCTGGACCCTCTCCTTCGGGCTGCCCGCCGGGCTGCCCGGGCTCGCGCGACTGCTCGACGGCCTGGACGACGAGGTGGCGGCGGCGGGGGGCCGCGTCTGCCTCGCCGAGGACGCGCGCCTGCGCCCGGACGCCGTCGCCGCGATGTACCCGCGGCTCGCGGAGTTCCGCGCCCTGCGTGCGGAGCTGGACCCGGCCGGGGCCTTCCGGTCGGACCTGTCCCGCCGCCTCGGACTCTGAGCCCGGGCCCGGTCCGGACCCGCTCACCCCTCCACCCGTCCGCCCCGTGCGGGCCACGTCCCCAGGAGTCACCCGTGAAGGACGCCTTCGGTGCCCCTCAGTCCCTGCTCGTCCTCGGTGGCACGTCCGAGATCGGGCTGGCCACCGCGCGCCGGCTGATCGCCCGGCGCACCCGCACGGTCCGGCTGGCCGGCCGCCCCTCCCCCGCCCTGGACCGGGCCGCCGCCGAGCTGCGCGAGCTGGGCGCGGACGTCCGCACCGTCGCCTTCGACGCCCTCGACCCGGCATCGCACGAGGAGGTGCTCGGCAAGGTCTTCGCCGACGGTGACGTGGACGCGGTCCTGCTGGCCTTCGGCATCCTGGGGGACCAGGCGCGCGACGAGGAGGAGCCCCTCGCCGCGGTCCGGGTGGCGCAGACGAACTACACGGGTGCCGTCTCCGCCGGTCTGGTGTGCGCCGGCGCGCTCCAGGCGCAGGGCCACGGTTCGCTGGTGGTGCTCTCGGCGGCGGCGGGCGAGCGCGCCCGGCGGGCCGACTTCATCTACGGCTCCAGCAAGGCGGGCCTGGACGTCTTCGCGCAGGGGCTCGGGGACGCGCTGCACGGGACGGGGGTGCACGTGATGGTCGTACGCCCCGGCTTCGTACGCTCCCGGATGACGGCGGGGCGCGAGGAGGCACCGCTCGCCACCACCCCCGGCGCGGTCGCCGACGCGATCGTGACGGGGCTGCGGCGGCGCTCGGAGACGGTGTGGGTGCCCGGTGCCCTGCGGGTGGTCATGTCGGCACTGCGCCACGTGCCGCGCCCGCTGTTCCGGCGGCTGCCGGTGCGCTGAGACGGCCGGTCAGGGCCGCAGGCGCCGTCCGTCCCGACGGCGGTGGGCCGGCCGAGCGGGCAGCGCCCCTGTCCCGCCGGACGTCCGCGGGGCCGGGCCCGTCAGGGCCGCAGCGTCGGCCGTCCCACGGGGCGGCCGCCCTGGGCCGGCACCGCGGTCGGGCCGCCCCCGGCCCCGAACGGGAACTCGCGGATCTGACGCCAGACACCGTCCGCGCCCTGCTCGTACAGTCCGAAGGAACCGCAGGTCCAGGCCGCCTCGTAGGAGGAGAGCTCCTCGTACGCGCGGTCCATCGCCTCCTCCGTGATGCCGTGGGCCACGGTCACGTGCGGGTGGTACGGGAACTGCAGCTCGCGCACCAGCGGTCCCGACGCCTCCCGCACCCGCTTCTGGAGCCAGGAACAGGCCGAGGCGCCCTCGACGACCTGGACGTAGACGACGGGCGACAGCGGCCGGAAGGTGCCCGTGCCGGACAGCCTCATCGGGAAGGGGCGGCCGGCCGCGGCGATCCCTTCGAGGTGTGCCTCGACGGCGGGGAGGTCCGCCGCCTCGGCCTCGGTCGGCGGGAGCAGGGTGACGTGGGTGGGAATGCCGTACGCGGCAGGGTCCCCGAAGCTCGCGCGCCGCTCCTGGAGCAGGCTGCCGTACGGCTCCGGGACCGCGATCGAAACGCCAAGCGTTACGGTCCCCACATCGTTCTCCTCAATCGTCGATGGTCGATTTTCGGCCGTACCGGCGGTCGTCCCGACGCAAGTGTGCCGTGTCGGGCCGTGCGGCCGCCAGGGTCCTTGGACTCAGTGCTTGGCCGGCAGAAGGCCCATGCGGTCGTAGGTCCGGGCCAGCGTCTCGGCGGCGACGGCCCTGGCCTTCTCCGCGCCCTCGGCCAGGAGCGAGTCCAGCGTCTCCGGGTCGTCCAGGTATTCCCGGGTGCGGTTCCGGAACGGCGTGACGAACTCCACCATCACCTCGGCGAGGTCGGTCTTGAGCGCGCCGTACCCCTTGCCCTCGTACTTCTGCTCGAGGTCGGTGACGGCGGTGCCGGTCAGGGTGGAGTAGATGGTCAGGAGATTGCTGACACCGGGCTTCTCCGCGGTGTCGAAGCGGATCACGGTGTCCGTGTCGGTCACCGCGCTCCGGACCTTCTTGGCGGTGACCTTCGGCTCGTCCAGGAGGTTGACGAGGCCCTTCGGCGTGGAGGCCGACTTGCTCATCTTGACCGCCGGGTCCTGGAGGTCGAAGATCTTCGCCGTCTCCTTGAGGATGTACGGCGACGGGATCGTGAACGTCTGCCCGAAGCGGCCGTTGAAGCGCTCGGCGAGGTCGCGTGTGAGCTCGATGTGCTGGCGCTGGTCCTCGCCGACCGGGACCTGGTCGGCCTGGTACAGCAGGATGTCCGCGACCTGCAGCACCGGATAGGTGAACAGGCCCACGGTGGCCCGGTCCGCGCCCTGCTTGGCGGACTTGTCCTTGAACTGCGTCATGCGGGACGCCTCGCCGAAGCCGGTGAGGCAGTTCATGATCCAGCCGAGCTGGGCGTGTTCGGGGACGTGGCTCTGGACGAAGAGCGTGCAACGCTCCGGGTCCAGCCCGGCCGCCAGCAGCTGCGCGGCGGCGAGCCGGGTGTTGGCACGGAGCTCCGCGGGGTCCTGCGGCACGGTGATGGCGTGCAGGTCCACCACCATGTAGAACGCGTCGTGGGACTCCTGGAGGGCCACCCACTGGCGGACTGCGCCGAGGTAGTTGCCGAGGTGGAACGAGCCTGCGGTGGGCTGGATTCCGGAGAGCACGCGGGGTCGGTCAGAGGCCATGCACTCATTGTCTCAGGTGCGGAACCGATCTCCGTCAAGCGGTGCGGGAAAGGCGGTTCGGCCGCGGCCGGGCGCGGGGGCGCGCCGCACCCGGAAGGTTTCCCCGTGGCTGATCCGACCGACGATACAAAGTGGGCACACCCCCGCCCACGCAGCACGACGATCGGAGACCCCGTGCCGACCACGGAAACCGCCCTCGCCTCCGCCGAGGCGCACAGCGCGCACAACTACCACCCGTTGCCGGTCGTCATCGCCTCCGCGGACGGCGCCTGGATGACCGACGTGGAGGGTCGCCGCTACCTCGACATGCTCGCCGGCTACTCGGCGCTCAATTTCGGCCACGGCAACCGGCGTCTGATCGACGCGGCCAAGGCCCAGCTGGAGCGGGTGACGCTGACCTCGCGGGCGTTCCACCACGACCGCTTCGCCGACTTCTGCGCCGGGCTGGCCGAGCTGTGCGGCATGGAGATGGTCCTGCCCATGAACACCGGTGCGGAGGCCGTGGAGACGGCGGTGAAGACCGCCCGCAAGTGGGGCTACCGCGTCAAGGGCGTGCCGGACGGGATGGCGAAGATCATCGTCGCCGCCGACAACTTCCACGGCCGCACGACGACGATCGTCAGCTTCTCCACGGACCACGAGGCGCGGGCCGACTTCGGCCCGTACACCCCGGGCTTCGAGATCGTGCCGTACGGGGACCTGACCGCGCTCGGCGCGGCGATGACCGAGAACACGGTCGCGGTGCTCGTCGAGCCGATCCAGGGCGAGGCCGGGGTGCTGGTGCCGCCGCCCGGCTATCTGGCCGGGGTGCGGGAGATGACCCGGGAGCGGAACGTCCTGTTCGTCGCCGACGAGATCCAGTCGGGCCTCGGGCGTACCGGCCGGACCTTCGCGTGCGAGCACGAGGGGGTGGTGCCCGACGTGTACGTGCTGGGCAAGGCGCTGGGCGGCGGGGTGGTGCCGGTCTCGGCCGTGGTGTCCTCGGCCGCCGTGCTGGGGGTCTTCCGCCCCGGTGAGCACGGGTCGACGTTCGGCGGGAACCCGCTGGCCTGCGCGGTCGCGCTGGAGGTGATCGCGATGCTGCGCACGGGAGAGTTCCAGCAGCGGGCGGCGGAGCTGGGCGACCACCTGCACCGCGAGCTGGGGCTGCTGGCCGGCGGGGGCGCGGTGACGGCCGTACGGGGGCGCGGCCTGTGGGCGGGCGTCGACATCGCCCCTGCCCTGGGCACCGGCCGGGAGATCTCGGAGAGGCTGATGGAGCGCGGGGTCCTGGTCAAGGACACCCACGGCTCCACGATCCGGCTCGCCCCGCCCCTGGTGATCGGCAAGGAGGACCTGGACTGGGGGCTGGACCAGCTCCGGGGCGTCCTGGCCGGGTGAGCGGCCCGGCCCGGCCGGGCCGCCGGGTCAGAGGATGACGTGCGGCAGGAAGCGGGCGTACCCGTCCGTGACCGGCCCCGCCGACTCCCGGATGCCCAGCCCCGCCGCCTCGTCGCCGACCACCCAGGCGCCGAGCACCACCCGGTTCCCCGCGAAGTCGGGCAGCGGTGCGAACTCCTGGTAGCAGCAGGTCTCCTCGCGGGTCACCGGCGCGCTGCCCGGCTCGTGCACGGTGACCCCGGCGCCCTCGCGGCCGAGGAGCGGCTTGGCGACGTAACCCGCCGCCCCGGCGCCCGCCAGTTCGCGCGGGCCGTCGAGGTAGGCGGGCAGCAGGTTGGGATGGCCGGGGTACAGCTCCCACAGGACGGCCAGCAGCGCCTTGTTGGAGAGGAGCATCTTCCAGGCCGGCTCGATCCAGCAGGTGGTGCCCGTGCCTCCGCCGTTGTCGAGGGTGTCCAGCACGTGCGGTCCGAACCGGTCGGCCGCCAGCCATTCCCACGGGTAGAGCTTGAAGCAGCTGCGGATGAAGCGGAGCCGCTCGTCGACGAAGCGGCCGGTGAGCCGGTCCCAGCCGATGCGCTCCACGGAGAGTGCCTCGGTGGTGATGCCGGCCTGCTCGGCGGTCTCGCGCAGGTAGGCGACGGTCATCAGGTCCTCGCCCAGCTCGTCGCCGTCGGAGTGGGCGAAGTGCACGGGTCCGGGCGGCAGGAGGGCGGCCTGCCGCTTCCAGGCGTCGACGAGGCGTTCGTGCAGCGAGTTCCACTGGTCGGCGCCGGGGAAGCGGTCCTCCATCCAGAACCACTGGGGGCCCGCCGCCTCCACCAGGGAGGTCGGCGTGTCGGCGTTGTACTCCAGCATCTTCGCCGGGCCGGAGCCGTCGTACCGCAGGTCGAAGCGGCCGTACAGGGAGGGGAGTTCGTCGCGGCGGCGCCACGACTCGGCGATCAGCCCGGCCAGCCGGCGGTCGGTGATGCCGAGGTCGGCGAAGCGGTCGTGCTCGACGATGTGCGCGGCCGCGGCCAGGCACATCGTGTGGAGCTCCTCCACCACTTCTTCCAGCGCCTCGACCTCGGGCAGGGAGAAGACGTAGTAGGCGCTCTCGTCCCAGTACGGGCGCAGCGATCCGTCCGGGTAGCGGGTCAGGGGGTAGATCAGCCCCTGTTCCTCGACGATGCGCTGCCAGCCGGGGCGCGGCTCGGTGGTGCGGCGCTCCACGGGTCAGCCTCCGCCGGTGCCCGAGCCGCCGAAACCGCCCCGGTCGACGGCGGACTTGTCGAAACTGCCGCCGGAGAGTCTGCCGTTGCTGCTCTTCCCCCCGTAGTAGTACGAGCCGCTTCCGCCGCTGTTCCTGCACTCGTAGTCGGGCAGTTCCTTCCGGGTCACCGGGTCGACACACCGTCTGTCGGGCTCGGACCCGCATGCGGTGAGCGTCGCAGCGAGGATTCCCACGCCGCCGAGCACCACCGTGCTGGACCGCAGTCTGCGTCTGGACATGTCCTGTGCCCCCGTCTACCGGTGAATCGTTCGGCTGCCGGTCGACCACCCGGCACCCGGTCAGATTAGATCCCTGCCCGGGCTCGTCGAAACCCGGTGCCGAGGCACGTCTCCCATGTCGGGACATCCGCGCGTAAGGCCGGCTCCCCTGCCGGTACCGGTCCGGCCGTGGGGGGGGGGGCCGCGGGCGGGGGGCCGCCCCCCCCGGGCGCGCCCCCCCAGACCCCCTCGCCGCCCCCGCGCCCGCCCCGCCCCCCCCCCCCCCCGCGCCGGCCGCGGCGGGGGGCCCCCCCGGGGGCCCCCCCCCCGACCCGCCTGTCGGCACCTGACCGGCCGTCACGGCAGCACCCGGCACAGGGCGTCCAGCGCCCCCTGCCAGCCGCTCTCCGACGGAGAGCCGTAGCCGATCACGAGTCCGTCCCGGACCGGATCCGCGTCCGGGTGCCGGAACTTCGACAGCCGCTCCAGGGCGAGTCCCTGCCAGGCCGCCGCGCGCACCACCGACCGCTCGGTCCCCGAGGGCAGTTCGAGCACCGCGTGCAGCCCGGCCGCGATGCCGCTCACCCGGCAGCCCGGCGCCCGCTCGGCGAGCGCCTCGACGAGCTGGTCACGGCGGCGCCGGTAGCGCAGCCGCACGGAGCGCACGTGACGGTCGTACGCACCCGACCTCATGAACTCCGCGAGCGTCAGCTGGTCCAGCGTCCCGGACATCCAGTCGGAACCGCCCTTGGCGTCGCACACCTCGCCCACCAGCCGCCGGGGCAGCACCATCCAGGCCAGCCGCAACCCCGGGGCCAGTGACTTGCTGGACGTGCCCAGGTAGACGACCCGCTCGGGATCGAGGCCCTGCAGGGCGCCCACGGGCTGCCGGTCGTAGCGGAACTCGCCGTCGTAGTCGTCCTCCAGGATCAGCCCCGCGTTCGACCGTGCCCAGTCGACCGCCGCGGCCCGCCGGTCCGGGCGCAGCGGCACGCCCGTGGGGAACTGGTGGGCCGGCGTCAGCAGTACCGCGCCCACCCCCCGCATGCCGCCCAGTTCACCCGTCCGGGCCCCGGATCCGTCCACCGGCAGGCACGGGGTGCGCAGGCCCTTCTCGGTCAGGAGGTCGCGGTGGATGTCCAGCCCGTACGACTCCACGGCCGTCTCCCGCACCCTGTGCCGCCGCAGCACCTTCCCCATCAGCATCAGGCCGTGGACGAACCCGGAGCAGACCACGATGCGTTCCGGATCGGCGTACACGCCGCGCGCCCGCGCCAGGTAGTCCGCCAGTACGGTGCGCAGCTCGATGCGCCCCTGCGGGTCGGCGTACCCGAATGCCTCGTCGGGGGCGGCGGCGAGCGCGCGCCGGGACGCCCTCAGCCACTCGGTGCGGGGGAACGTCGAGAGGTCCGGCGACCCGGGCATCAGGTTGTGCGCGGGGCGCCGCTCCTGGCGGGACCGCACCGGCCGGGTGACCGGCTGCCGGGCGACGGCCCGCTGCGCCACCCTGGTCCCCGAGCCCTGGCGTGCGGTCAGCCAGCCCTCGGCGACCAGTTCCGCGTAGGCGTCGGCGACGGTGTTGCGGGCCACGCCGAGGTCGGCGGCGAGCGTCCGGGAGGACGGCAGACGGGTGCCGGGCACCAGACGGCCGCCGCGGACCGCCTCCCGCAGTGCGTTCACGAGCCCGACGCGCACACCGGAGCCGACCGGTTCGATGTGCAGGTCGGCACCGAAAGCGGCCCAGGTATCCGTCATGGAAATGGACCATACCGGTGCGCCAACCACGCCGTAGCGTCATATCCATGACGACGCACACGCACACCTCCACCACCACGCACGCACCCGAGCACCCCGCCCGCCTGCCGTGGGCCAAGCTCTCCCCCGAGGTCTACAAGGCGATGGTCCGGCTGGACGCCGCGGCCTCCAAGGGACTCGACCCGGTGATCGTCGAACTGGTCAAGATCCGCGCCTCGCAGCTCAACCGCTGCGCGCTGTGCCTGGACATGCACTCGAAGGACGCCCTGGCGGCGGGCGAGTCGGTCGAGCGGATCATCCAGCTCGACGCCTGGGAGGAGTCGCAGCACTTCTACACGGAGAGGGAGCTGGCGGCGATCGCGCTGACGGAGGCCGTGACGGTACTGACCGACGGCTTCGTGCCGGACGAGGTCTACGCGAAGGCCGCCGAGCACTTCGAGGAGGCCGAGCTCGCCCAGCTGATCGCCGCCATCACCGTGATCAACGCGTGGAACCGCTTCGGCGTGACGACCCGGCAGGTGCCCGGTCACTACACGCCCGGGGACATCAAGCACTGAGCCGGCGGACGCCTGTCGGCCGGCGGGCTCGTGCCCGCTCCCCGGCTTCCCGCCCGCCCGCTGCCCCGCTTCCCGCCCTTCCGCCGGAACCGGCAACGCCTCCCAGCACCGGAGCACCGATGAACGAGCCCGTGTCCGTCTTCCGCGCCCTGCACCACGGCCGCTCCCCCGGCGACCCGCTGGTCCTGCCCGGCCCCTGGGACGCGCCCAGCGCACGGGCCTTCGAAGGGGTTGGGTTCCCCGCTGTGGCCACCCCGAGCGCCGGCGTCGCGGCCTGCCTCGGGTACGCCGACGGCCGGACGCCCGCCGCCGAGATGTTCGCGGCGGTCGCACGGATCGCCCGGGCCGTCTCCGTGCCCGTGTCGGCGGACGTCGAGGCCGGGTACGGGCTGGCTCCCGCGGAACTGGCCGAGCGCCTCCTCGAAGCGGGGGCGGTCGGCTGCAATCTGGAGGACTCCGCGGACGGGGTGCTCCGGGAGCCGGAGCGCCAGGCGGACTTCCTCGCCGGGGTCCGCGCCGCGGCGGGCGGGCGCCTCTTCGTCAACGCCCGTGTGGACACGTACATCCGGGGCGTCCCGGCCGGTACGGACGTGGTCGAGGAGACGATCGCCCGCGCCCGGCTGTACGCGGCCGCCGGCGCCGACTGCGTCTATCCGATCACCGCTCCGCCCGGCGACCTGCCCCGGCTGGCCGCCGCCGTCCCCGTCCCGCTCAACGCGCTCGGCTCCCTCGGCTCCGCCGACGGCCCCGGTTCACCCGAGAGCCGGTCCGACGCCGGGCGGCTGGGCGAACTGGGCGCGGCACGGATCACGTTCGGCCCGCAGATGCAGCGGTGGGCGGCCCGGGCCGTGCACGGCCTCGCCGGCCGGTTGCGCGGCCACTGACCCCGCACACACCCGTGGGCGCCTCCCGCAAGCAGATGCTCGCGGAAGGCGCCCACGCGTGCGGGCCCGGCCGGGGCCGGGCGCCGGTCAGATCAGGCCGAGCTCGCGCACCGCGTCGCGCTCCTCGGTGAGCTCCTTCACGGACGCGTCGATGCGCGCCCGGGAGAACTCGTTGATGTCGAGACCCTGGACGATCTCGTACTTCCCGTCCTTCGTGGTGACGGGGAAGGAGGAGATGATGCCCTCGGGTACCCCGTAGGAGCCGTCCGACGGGATGCCCATCGAGGTCCAGTCGCCCTCGGCGGTGCCGTTGACCCAGGTGTGCACGTGGTCGATGGCGGCGTTGGCCGCCGAAGCGGCCGAGGAGGCGCCCCGCGCCTCGATGATCGCGGCGCCGCGCTTGGCGACGGTCGGGATGAAGGTGTCGGCCAGCCATGCCTCGTCGTTGACGACCTCGGCGGCGTTCTTGCCCGCGATCTCCGCGTGGAAGATGTCCGGGTACTGGGTCGCCGAGTGGTTGCCCCAGATCGTCAGCCGCTTGATGTCGGAGACGGCGGCGCCGGTCCGGGCGGCCAGCTGGGAGATCGCGCGGTTGTGGTCCAGCCGGGTCATCGCGGTGAAGCGCTCGGCCGGTACGTCCGGAGCGGCGGCCTGGGCGATGAGCGCGTTGGTGTTGGCCGGGTTGCCGACGACCAGCACCTTGATGTCGTCCGCGGCGTTGTCGTTGATGGCCTTGCCCTGCGGCTTGAAGATGCCGCCGTTGGCGGACAGCAGGTCGCCGCGCTCCATGCCCTTCGTGCGCGGGCGGGCGCCGACCAGGAGGGCGACGTTGGCACCGGCGAAGCCGACGTTCGGGTCGTCCGTGATCTCGATGCCGCGCAGCAGCGGGAAGGCGCAGTCGTCGAGCTCCATGGCGGTGCCCTCGGCGGCCTTGAGGCCCTGCGGGATCTCGAGGAGTCGCAGGTTGACCGGCACGTCCGGGCCGAGCAGGTGGCCGGAGGCGATGCGGAAGAGCAGCGCGTAGCCGATCTGGCCGGCTGCGCCGGTCACGGTGACATTCACGGGAGTGCGGGTCATGGCGATCTCCGTTAGACAGCTGGCGGTAGGGGCCCCTGCCCCTGGTGCGGGACACCTCTGAATCTTGATGTGAAGAGATATCCGGCGTCAGGCTATCCGACGTACCCCCTCCCGGCCGCGCGCCCCCCTGTGGCGCCCCGCACACAGCGGGTCGCGTACCACGCCCGCCCGTCGCCGGCCACGCATCGTTGCCCGACGATCACACGATGGCGGAATGGTCACTTCCGTGCCACAGGGGCCGGGGTGGCCTTGTACGGCGTATCGCATGTCCATGACCATGAACCGTGGCAGGGCAAGGCCGCCGAGTCACCGTTTTCCGGGAGGTCTTGTGCGGACGGCCCGGCCGGGTGTCCGTCCCTCCTCGGGGGAGGGGACGGACACCACCTGCGCGGCAGACACGCCTAGCGGATCGTGAAGTGGACCGCGTCCTGGAGGAACGGGACGTCAAGCCACGGTTTCGGCTGCGCCATGAGGGCGAGCAGCACGATGAGCGTGCCCATCAGGCCGTACGTGACGAGGTCGGTGAACCGGGACCGTACGGCCAGCATGCCGACGGAGGGGACCACCCAGCGCAGCACCGCGCCCGCGAGCAGGGCGACGCCGATCAGCATCGTGCCGATCCTGAAGGCCTCGGTGAAGGGGTCGCCACCGACGAGGAGCAGGCCGGCTCCGGCGGTGCAGAGCACCGCGAGGAGGGGCCACTGCCGGGCGGGGGCGGGCGCGTCCTTCGGGGCGGCGCGGCCGCCGCCCTCGGGGCGCGCGGTGTCACGCGTGAGCGAGAAGCGGCGCGAGCGCGCCCTCGTGGAGCCGCCGCCCGCCTCGGACCCGGCGGTGTCGCCGGGCTCGGGCGTATCGCCGGGCTCGGACGTCCCCTGGGAGGCGGCCGCCTCCGCGGGCTCAGTCGTTCCCGCGGGTTCGGTCGCTTCCGCGGGTTCGGTCGCTTCCGCGGGTTCGGTCGCTTCCGCGGGTTCGGCCGCTTCCGCGGGTTCGGCCGCTTCCGCGGGTTCGGCCGCTTCCGCGGGTTCGGCCGACCCGGCGGATTTGGC
>NZ_JBEXWB010000207.1:0-11439 GCF_040629645.1 Streptomyces sp. NPDC005899
CGCCGAGCCGCCCACCCCCGACGCGCGGCGCTCGTCGGCGGCGTCGTGCGCCGGCTACCGGAAGACCGTGACCGTCCACCCGGGTGACGGTCACGCAGGGGCGTCGTCCTCCGGTCCCCGCGATGTCCCCGGACAGACCCCGGACAGAGCTGTCAGCCGCGGAACGTCTCCGGCAGCCACCGTGAACGCGGGATGCCACGAGGCCGGGCGCGCTGGAGCAACGGCACCGTGACGGGCCGTCCGTCCCGGTCCGGACGAGATCCGGGCCGGGTCCGGAGCCGCGTCGCCGACCGGTCCCACCGGAACTCCCGGCCCTCTTGCGCTGCTCCCGTCCCACGGGTGGCGGCAGCCGGTGTGCCGTGGGTCACGTTCGCGCGCGGCGGGGTGTGCCCCCGCCGTGAAGGTCGGGCATTCTCTCCCGGCGGCCGTACGAAGGGATACGGCCCGGTGACCGGCTGGGGGAGAGATGTCGCGACACGCGGGCACGGAGCAGGAGCGGAGAACGGACCGCGGGAGAGGCGTGATCGAGGGGGCGTTCGCGCTCCTGGAGGCGTTGCGCAGGTGCGGCGGGGAGGCGGGGCTCACCGAGATCGCCGCGGCCTGCGCCCTGCCCAAGGGGAGCGCGCACCGACTGCTGGAGCAGTTGCTGCTGGTGGGCGCGGTGGAACGGCGGGGCAGCCGCTATCGCGTCGGCTCGCAGCTCTACCGTCTCGGGCAGACGTGGGAGCCTCACCCGGGCTTACGGGTGGCGGCCCGTCACCCGCTGCACCGGCTGCGGGCGGCCACCGGGGCGAGCGCCCTGCTGACCGTCCTGCACGACGGCCGGGCGCTCACCGTGGCCTCCGTGCCGGGCGAGGCGGAGCCGCTGGTGCCGGTGCGGAACGGGATGAGCTTCCTGCTCGACACGGCGGCCGGCCAGGTGCTGAGCGATCGGGGCCGAACCGGCTCCGGAGGCCGGCTGCCGGGGGCGGTGCTGGAGTGCGCGGAGGTGATGGACGGGGTGTGCTGTGCGGCGCTGCCGGTCCGGGGACACGACGACCGGACCGTGGCCGCGCTCGCCGTCATGACGCTGTCCGCGCAGGGGTTGCAGCGGGTGGCCCAGGAGGCGGCGCGGGCGGCCGCGGCCGTCACGGCGGCCCTCGTCCGGGCCGGGGCGTCCCCGCCCCACCTGCCCCCCGTCCTGCACTACTGACTGACCGTCAGGTATGCGCTCGTGACGTAGCCGCATCTTCTCCGCGCGCCGGTTCCGCTCAGTGGAACGCGCGTAGAACAGCGGTCAGCGGTCCGGCAGTCTGGTCTTCGAGCCGGTCGGGGGACCGGCAGAACCTGAGACCACGGGGGACAACATGACCGTCCGACGACTGACCACCTTCGCCCTCGCGGGCGCGCTGGGCCTCACCTCGCTGGTGGGCGCCGCAGGCGCCGCGCAGGCCGATCCGGTCGACTACGTGCAGATCCAGCTCGTCGACCTGTACTGCGGCGACGAGAGCGAGGGCGACCACGACGAGGCCTACCTGAACATCGCTGCGAACGGCGGCAAGCCCGTGAGGCTCTGGCCCGCCAAGGCGTCGTACCAGACCATGGGCACCGGCTACCGCCGCGCCCTGGACGAGAGCAACGGCAACGCGCTGCTGGTCTTCGGCAAGACCGAGTCCCGCACGCTCTCGCTGTGGGACTACGACAGCACCAGCAGCGACGACCGGCTCGGCTCGGTGACCGTCACGGGCAACGAGTTCGGCGCGGAGACGCAGTACCGGGTGCTGGAAGGCTCCGGTGGCGTCTACACCCTCGCCTACCGGGTCGTCGACATCTGATCCGCCGTTCCGGCCGGGCCCGACCGGCCCGGCCGGACCGCGGCGGGAGCACGGACGCGGTACCGTCCGGCGGGACCCCTCCGCCGGACGCGGATGTGGCAACCCCCGCGGAGAGAGAGCGCCCGGCGCCACCCACGGTGTGCCCACCTCGCCCAGCGGGAGGACGTCCCCTCCTGGACGAGGTGGCCCCGCCCCAGGACGACGATCCGGTCGGCCACGGCGACGACGGCGAGCCGGTGTCGGTGAGCAGGACAGAGGGACGGCCCGGAGGTTCCTACCCCCTGAACGTCTCCAGCAGCCGCAGCCAGACCTCGCTGATCGTCGGATAGGCGGGGACCGCGTGCCAGAGCCGCTCGATGGGAACCTCGCCCGCCACCGCGATCGTCGCGGAGTGCAGCAGTTCCCCGATGCCCGGGCCGACGAAGGTCACTCCTAGCAGGACCTCCCGGTCGAGGTCGACGACCATCCGGGCTCGTCCGGTGTATCCCCGTGCGTAGAGTCCGGACCCGGCGACCGAAGCCATGTCGTAGTCGACAGCCCGCACCCGGTGGCCCGCGGCTTCCGCCTCCGCGAGGGTGAGTCCGACCGAGGCGATCTCGGGATCGGTGAAGACGACCTGGGGAACGGCCGCGTGGTCGGCCGTGGCGGCGTGAGCGCCCCAGCGGCCGGTCGCCGGCGGGTGGGTGCCCTGGGCGCGGGCGGCGATCGCCGCTCCGGCGATCCGCGCCTGGTACTTGCCCTGGTGGGTCAGCAGGGCACGGTGGTTGACGTCGCCCACGGCGTAGAGCCAGTCGCTGCCCTCGACGAGACAGCTGTCGTCGACGGCGAGCCAGGAGCCCGGTTTCAGGCCCACCGTGTCGAGGCCGAGGTCGTCGGTGCGCGGAGCGCGGCCGGTGGCGAAGAGGATCTCGTCGCTCTCCAGCCGCTCCCCGTTGTCCAGCTCCACGGTCACCGGGCCGTCGCCCCCCGCCCGCCGCACGGCGGTCGCCGACACCTCCGTCAGGACCCGTACGCCGGCCTCGGTCAGCGCCTTCCCGATCAGCTCGCCCGCGAACGGCTCCATCTTCGGGAGCAGTCGTCGTCCGCGGACGAGCATGGTGACCTGGGAGCCCAGGCCCTGCCAGGCGGTGGCCATCTCGACCCCGACGACGCCGCCGCCGACGACCACGAGACGGCCGGGCACCTCTTTGGCGCTGGTGGCCTCACGGCTGGACCAGGGACGTGCGTCGGCGACCCCGGGCAGGGCGGGGACGACGGCCCTGCTGCCCGTGCAGACAGCGACGGCGTGCCTCGCCGTGAGCCGCCGCTCCGATCCGTCCCGATCGGTGACGGAGACCTCCCGGACACCGGTCAGCCGGCCCTTGCCGCGATGGACTTCGGCGCCGATGCCCTCCAGCCAGGCGACCTGGCCGTCGTCCTTCCAGTGGGAGGTCTCCTCGTCACGGTGGGCGAGGACCGCATCCACGTCGAGCGGCCCCTGTACGGCGCCGCTCAGGCCCGGGACGCGGCGGGCGTCCGCGCGGGCGACCACCGGGCGCAGCAGCGCCTTGCTGGGCATGCACGCCCAGTACGAGCATTCGCCCCCGACGAGTTCGGACTCCACCACGGCGGTGCTCAGGCCGGCGGCCCGGGCGCGGTCCGCCACGTTCTCGCCCACGGGGCCCGCGCCGATGACCACGACGTCGTAGGTGGTGCTGAGCACGGTATTCGCATCGTTCATGGGAACAGTGTGGTCGCGTGTGTGCGCGGTGGCCACATGGGCAGGCGGAATAGGACGGCTACCGGCGCCGTTGTGCCCGGCAGGACCTGACGCATCCCAGGAGAGGTATCAGCGTATGAGCACCGTAGAGCTCACCAAGGACAACTTCGACCAGGTAGTGAGCGAGAACGACTTCCTGCTGATCGACTTCTGGGCCTCCTGGTGCGGTCCGTGCCGCCAGTTCGCGCCGGTCTACGACTCGGCGTCCGAGCGCCACCCGGACCTCGTCTTCGCCAAGGTCGACACGGAGGCGCAGCAGGAACTCGCCGCCGCGTTCGAGATCCGGTCCATCCCCACGCTGATGATCGTGCGGGACAACGTGGCGGTGTTCTCCCAGCCCGGTGCGCTGCCCGAGGCGGCACTCGAGGACGTCATCGGCCAGGCCCGCAACCTGGACATGGACGAGGTGCAGAAGTCCGTGGAGCAGCAGAAGCAGGCCCAGCAGGAGCGGTAACGGCAGTTCGGCGGCACAGCGGACGCGTCGAGGGGCCCCGGCAGCAGCACTGCCGGGGCCCCTCACGCGTGCGCGGCGGGCCGGTCCCGGTCAGCCGTCGGGCGCCGTCCCTTCCGTGGAGGGCCGCCGGTCCCCGGCCCCCGTCCCCCCGGGGGCGTCGTCCGCCGCGCCCCGGTCGCCGCTCGGGCCCTCCCCCTCCGGTCGCCGCTGTCCTGCCGTGGCACCGCCCCTCCCCCGGCCCGTCTCGCCCACGTGTTCGGCGATCCGGACCGTGAGGCCGTAGTCCAGCTCCGCATCGTCCACCAGCAGCGCCTCGACGGTGTGGGTCGCCGGGTCGATGTCCGCTTCCATGCCGTCCCCGGCGTAGCGGGGATACCCCGACGCGCCCGTGTCCCCGGTGGCCGCCACGACCCCCGAGCGGATGGCCGTGCCCGGTGCCGGGGCGCCGGCACCGGACTCCTCGTGTTCCGGGAGCAGCAGGATCTCGTAGCTCTGCGGATGACTCATGGCGACGACGCTAGACATCCGCCACCGGCCGCGCACGTCGTGACACCCCGGGCTGTTCCCTCAGCTGGATTCGCGGACGACGGCGGCGGCCCGTAGAAGGTAGTGGCGCTCGGGTGGTCCGCCGGGCCGGTGCACGAGCCGGTCGATCATCTCCGCGGGCGGCTGGGCGGTCGCCAGCTCCATCCTGACGCTGCTGAGCCTGGGCCGCAGCAGCCTGCCGAGCATCAGGTCGCCGGCGCCGATCACCGCCGTCCGTGCGGGTACCTCGACCCCGGCGTCCTGCAGGGCCCTGGTCAGGAGCATGGCGTACTCGTCGTCGTACGCGAACACGGCGTCCAGGCCGAGGCCGGGCCAGCGGGAGGCGAGGTCCTGGGCCGACGCCTCCTCGTACCGCAGCGGCAGCGGCCGGATGCGGGCGTCCACGCCCGACTCCTCCACCGCCCGGCGGGCACCGGCCAGCCGCGGGAGGGCGAGCAGCGCGTGCCCCGGCTCCCGGGGCACGACGACGCCGATCCGGCGGCGCCCTCTGGAGAGCAGGTGCCGGATCGCGCAGTGGCCCACTTCGCGCTGGTCCACGACCAGGGCGTGGGCGCCGTCCACCGGCTGTGGCCCGAGGGTGAGGACCGCCTTGGCGCCGGAGCGGGTCAGCACCCCTATGGCCCGCGGGGTGAGGGTGACACCGCCCGGCGACACGACGGCCACGGGGCGGAGTTCGGCCCAGGACCTGGCCGCTTCGTCGGCGTCCCGGCCGGCGGTCCCGTACTGCACCACCGTGTAGTCCAGGCGCCTGAGGTCCGTCTGCAGGTCGGTGAGGAAGCGCTGGTGGAGGGGGTCCGCCGGGCACGGGGCGGGCAGCAGCACCATGCGGGTGCGCCCGGCGCGCAGGCTCCGTGCCGCCGCGTGCGGGACGTAGCCGAGTTCGCGGGCGGCTTCCCTCACCCGGCGCCGGGTGGGGTCGCTGATCCGCACGGTGGTGCTGTCGTTCAGTACGTAGGACACGGTGGCCCGGGAGACTCCGGCGAGCCGCGCCACGTCGGCGCTGGTCGGTGGGGACGTGCCGGCGGGCTGCTCGGGTAACTGGCTCATGGCGTCGGGCAGTCTTACAGACGGTCCCCCGGCGCCCGGGGGGCGGGGCACCGCTTCCGGTCGGGCCGCGCGCGGCACGAGGGCGGGTGGCGGCGCGGAAGGGGGTGGCGGACCCGCTCGACGGATCGCCTCCCGCGGGTTCTACGGTGTTGTGATGACGTTCCAGCACATCGATGACAGCGGTGACCGCCGCGACGACCGCGGCATGAACCACAGCAGCGACCCCTCGTCCGACTTCCCCGGACGCAACGGTCCTGCCGCCACCGCGCGGGCCGACCCCCTCGACGTGGGGCCGGTACGCACCGCGTACGCCCCGGACCGCGACGGTGCGCCCGATCCGGGTGAGATCGTCTGGACCTGGGTGCCCTTCGAGGAGAACGACGGGCGCGGCAAGGACCGGCCGGTGCTCGTCGTGGCCCGGGAGGCGGGGGGCACCCTGCTCGCCGTGCAGCTGTCCAGCAAGCAGCACGACGGGGACCACGAGTGGGTCGCGCTGGGTGCCGGGCCGTGGGACAGTTCCGGCCGGCCGTCCTGGGTGGACCTGGACCGCGTGCTGCGAGTCCGTGAGGACGGGATGCGCCGCGAGGCGTGTGCGCTCGACCGGGGCAGGTTCGACCTGGTCGTGGGGCGGCTGCGGGAGCGCTACGGCTGGAGCTGACCGGTGATCACCCGGGTGAACGCCGCCCGGACGGGGGAATCGGGAGCGCGGTCGAGGACGCCGAGGACGATCTGCGCGAAGTGGCCCGCGAACCGCGGTGCACGGGGTGCCGAGGAGCCTTCCCCGGTCGTCGCGGAGGACGGGGACGCCCGGTGAGTGGATGACCCGGTCGCAGTGGAGGGCGGTGCGTCCGGCCCGGTGGTGGGTGCAGTACTCCGGGACGCGCAGCAGCGTGGAGTGGAGCGCCGAGCCGCGGCAGAGAGCCTCTTCCTGCGCCTGGGCGCCCTTCAGGTAGCCACCGCCGGGGTGACGGGCGGAGACGTGGCCGAGGACGGCGACCTCGGCCGCCGACGTGCCGGTCATCCGGCGTGCCGCCTGCGGGCTGCTCTCGGCCGTCACCTCGGTGATCGGGGCGCGGCCGGTGTCCTGGGCCTCGACGGGGACGGGCCCGGGCCGTACACGCGGGCCCCGCGAGTGCGGCGGTCAGGGCGCCTCCGACCGGCACGTCACACCCCCGGGAACACGGTAGCCACCCGCCCGGACCGTGGACTGCGTCTCGCGCGCGACGGCGCGCGACCGCGCGCTGACGGGCGCGTCCCCCACTGGTGCATACGGTGCATGCTGGACTCACGACGGCTTGGGCGCAACCACTTTTTCCGCGCCGCGAAGGCACCCTTGTGCGAAATGCGGCTACGGGTTTGGGTGGTGGGCAAGCACCCGAAGAGGAGACCCGGCATGCCCCTGGACACCCCCGGCGAACACGGCCCGCCCACCGAGGCGGAGCCGCTCGGTGAGGACGGCGCGGAAGACCTGTTGCGCGGCATATGTTTCAAGACGGGACCGCCCCGCACGGTCGGAGTGGAACTCGAATGGCTCATCCACGACCGCGAACGTCCCGACGCCGCCGTCCCGCCCGAAAGGCTCCGCGCCGCCGCCGACGCCGTGCGCGCGGTCGAGCTGGACTCGCCCCTGACCTTCGAACCGGGTGGTCAGCTGGAGCTCAGCTCCAGGCCCGCCGGTTCCCTGATGGACTGCGTCGACACCGTGGCCGCCGACATGGCCCTCGTCCGCGACACGCTCGGCCGGGCCGGGCTGACGCCGGCCGGCCTCGGCGTCGATCCGTGGCGGCCCCCCCGGCGCCTGCTGAAGGAGCCGCGGTACGCCGCCATGGAGGCGGCCCTCGACCGTTCGGGGGATTCCGGCCGCGCCATGATGTGCACCTCCGCCTCGGTCCAGGTCTGCCTGGACGCGGGCGAGGAGGAGCCGGGTCCGCTGGGCTACGGGCGGCGCTGGCAGCTCGCCCACCTGCTGGGCGCGGTGCTCGTGGCGGCGTTCGCCAACTCACCGTTCCGGCAGGGGCGGCGGACCGGCTGGCGCTCGACGCGGCAGGCGCTGTGGGCGGACCTCGATCCGGCCAGGTCGCTGGCTCCCCGCGCCGGCCTGCCACCGAGGGACGCGTGGGCGGCCTACGTGCTCGACACCCCGGTCATGTGCATCCGCAGCGACGACGGCCCCTGGGTGGTGCCCGAGGGGCTGACCTTTCGGGAGTGGATCCGCACGGGGGCGCCGAGGCCGCCGGTGCGCGGTGATCTCGACTACCACATCACGACGCTCTTCCCGCCGGTGCGCCCGCGTGGGCATCTGGAGCTGCGCATGATCGACGCCCAGCCCGGCGACGACGGCTGGCTGGTGCCCCTGGCCGTCACCACCGCCCTGTTCGACGACCCGGAGGCAGCCGAGACCGTGTACCGCACCGTCAAGCCCCTGGCGGAGACGGCGGGACCCGCACCCGCCCCGCGCAACCCCCTCTGGGCGACGGCCGCCCGGGACGGCCTGAGCGATCCGGAGCTGGCCGCCGCGGCGGCGGCCAGCTTCACGGCCGCGCTGGAGGCCCTGCCCAGGATCGGGGCGAGCCGGCATGTAGTGGACACCGTCGCCGCGTTCACCGACCGGTACGTGGCCAGGGGCCGATGTCCCGGCGACGATCTGCTCCACCCGGCCGAGACCCGGGACGCACCCCCGCACGGAAAGGGCACCGGCCGATGACCGGCACCGCCGACACCGGCGACACGAGCATCCCGACGGGCCTGGAGCTCGATGCCGAGGCACTGCGCTCACGCGCCCTCTCGGCGCTCCTGACGGCCCGCGAGCGCACCGCGCTGCTCACCGACAGCGTCGACGACCACGACCTCACCGCCCAGCACTCACCGCTGATGTCACCCCTCGTCTGGGACCTGGCGCACATCGGCAACCAGGAGGAGCTGTGGCTGCTGCGCGCCCTGGGCGGCCGGGAGGCGCTGCGTCCCGAGATCGACGGGCTGTACGACGCCTTCGAGCACCCCCGTGCAAGCCGGCCCTCGCTTCCGCTGCTGCCGCCCGCCGAGGCCCGCGGTTACGCCGCGGACGTGCGCGGACGTGCGCTGGACGTTCTCGACGCCGCTTCGCTCGGCGGCGGTGGCCGCCCACTCGAACGGGCGGGTTTCGCCTTCGGCATGATCGCCCAGCACGAGCAGCAGCACGACGAGACGATGCTGATCACCCACCAGCTGCGCCGGGGGCCCGCGGTGCTGCACGCCCCGGAACCGCCCGGGCCGGCCGACGCCGTGCCCCTCCCGGCCGAGGTCCTCGTCCCCGGAGGCCCCTTCACCATGGGGACGTCGACCGAGCCGTGGGCGCTGGACAACGAACGGCCCGCGCACCGGTGCGAGGTGGCGGCCTTCCACCTCGACACCGCGCCGGTCACCTGTGGCGCCTACCGCCGGTTCGTCGAGGACGGCGGTTACACCGACGCACGCTGGTGGGCACCGGCCGGCTGGGCGATGGTCCGTGAACACGGCCTGTCCGCTCCCCTGTTCTGGCACCGGGACGCCGGGCAGTGGCTGCGCCGCCGCTTCGGCGTGACCGAACCGGTGCCGGACGACGAACCGGTGCTCCACGTCAGCTGGTACGAGGCCGACGCGTACGCGCGCTGGGCCGGACGGCGGCTGCCGACCGAGCCCGAGTGGGAGAAGGCGGCCCGTCACGACCCGGTGGCCGGGCGTTCGCGGCGCTACCCCTGGGGCGACGAGGACCCGACGCCCGAGCGGGCCAACCTCGGCCAGCGCCACCTGCGTCCGGCCGCCGCCGGGGCCTACGCGGCGGGCCGGTCCCCCTCGGGTGCGGGACAGCTGATCGGTGACGTCTGGGAGTGGACGTCGAGCGACTTCCTGCCCTATCCCGGCTTCGCCCCGTTCCCCTACCGCGAGTACTCGGAGGTCTTCTTCGGGCCGGAGCACAAGGTGCTCCGCGGCGGCTCGTTCGCCGTGGACCCGGTCGCCTGCCGCGGCACCTTCCGCAACTGGGACCTTCCCGTGAGGCGGCAGATCTTCGCGGGCTTCCGGACGGCGAGGGACGCCTGATGTGCCGTCACATTGCCTATGTGGGCCCTGCCGTGGCCTTGGGCGAGATACTCGCGAGCCCCGCCCACTCGCTCGTACGCCAGTCCTGGGAGCCCCGGCACCAGAGGTACGGCACGGTCAACGCGGACGGTTTCGGAGTCGGCTGGTACGCGGACGGCGACGCGGTGCCGGCTCGTTACCGCCGCAAGGGGCCCGTGTGGGGCGACGAGGCCTTCGCCGATCTGGCGCGGGTGGTGCGCAGCACGGCGTTCCTCGCGGCGGTCCGCGACGCGACCTTCGCCGGCGCGGACGGGGAGGCCGCCGCCGCGCCGTTCGCCCGCGGGCGGCTGCTGTTCAGCCACAACGGGGCAGTGCCAGGCTGGCCGGGGTCCCTGGCCCCGCAGGCCGCCGCGCTGCCGCCGGAACGGCTGCTCGCGCTGGCCGCGCGCACCGACTCCGCGCTGATATGGGAGCTCGTGCTGCACCGGACGGACGAGGGGGACGAGATGGCCGAGGCCGTCGCCGGCACCGTCCTCGACATCGCGGCCGTGGCGCCGGACTCCCGCCTCAACCTGCTGGTCACGGACGGTTCCACCGTCGTGGCGACGGCGTGGGGCGACACGCTGTGGTACCTGCACGAGCCGGGCCGCCGCACGGTGGTGGCCTCGGAACCCTACGACGACGATCCCCGCTGGCGCGAGGTCGCGGACCGCACCCTGCTGGCCGCGACGGACACCGACGTGCTGCTGACCCCGCTCAAGGAGCCTGCCCCGTGAGTCCCTTCCTGCTGACCCGCACCCTGCCGGTGGACGCCACGGACGCGGCGCTGCGCGCCGACGTGCTGGAGGGTCTCACCCGGCAGCCGAAGACGCTGCCGCCCAAGTGGTTCTACGACGCGCACGGCAGCGACCTGTTCGAGGAGATCACCCGCCTGGACGCGTACTACCCGACGCGGGCGGAGCGGGAGATCCTCATCGCCCGTGCCGGTGAGATCGCCGCGGCGTCGGGGGCCCGGACCCTGATCGAGCTGGGATCCGGGTCCTCGGAGAAGACGAGGCACCTGCTGGACGCCCTGCCCGCACTGCACACCTACGTACCGGTGGACGTCAGCGAGAGCGCCCTGACCGCCGCGGCGGGAGCCCTGCTGGCCGAGCGCCCCGGCCTCTCCGTGCACGCGCTCATCGCGGACTTCACACGGCCCCTGGAGCTGCCCGACAGCCCGGGGCCCCGGCTGGTGGCGTTCCTGGGCGGCACCCTGGGCAATCTGCTGCCGCACGAGCGCGCGGACTTCCTGCGCTCCGTCCGGGCGGGCCTCGCCCCCGGGGACGGGCTGCTGCTGGGTACCGACCTGGTCAAGGACGAGGCCACACTCGTGGCCGCGTACGACGACCCGGCCGGGGTGACGGCCGCGTTCAACAGGAACGTCCTCACCGTGGTCGACCGGGAGCTGGGCGCCGACTTCCAGCTCGGCGACTTCGAGCACGTGGCGGTGTGGGACCCGGACAACGAGTGGATCGAGATGCGCCTGCGTGCCCGCCGGGCACTGAGCGTGAAGATCCGCGAGCTGGATCTGGTCGTGTCCTTCGAGGAGGGTGAGGAACTGCGCACGGAGATCTCGGCGAAGTTCCGGGAGGAAGGCGTGCGGGACGAACTCGCCGCCGCGGGGCTGCGGCTGGAGCGGTGGTGGACGGACACGCGGGGGCGGTTCGCACTGTCGCTCGCGACGGCCGGCTGAGCGGCGCGAGCAGACGCTCCCCGCAGCGCCCGCGCCTCCCCCTCCCGGG
>NZ_JBEXWB010000208.1:0-11399 GCF_040629645.1 Streptomyces sp. NPDC005899
ACGGCATCACCACGTTGGGCGGAGCCCTCTTCAACGCGTGGGACTGACATACCGGCAGGAGGCGCCGTTTGACACCCACCGTTAAATGACAAGCTGAGCTGGCGCGGGGTGAGGGTGGTGCGGCGAGAGACCGTGGTCATCAGCTCACCCTGCTGTGTCGAGAGGCGCGAGGGTGAGCAGACCGCAGCCGTACGCCTTCGCCTTGCCGATCCCTTGTCGCAGTGTTCGGCGGAGCAGCTCAGGGTCGGTCACCTCGAGCCGGCCGTCGAAGGTGACGGTGACCAGGCTGACGGGAGCCTTGCGGGTCGTTGCTGCGGCCGGACCGCGGGACCTGTCGAAGGAGAGGGCACGTTTGTCGCGGACTGCCAGTTCGTAACGGTCACCGTGGTGCGGCGCGCCCGTGAGGGTGGTGCCGCTGGGCAGCAGACGCCGGCCAGCGGGCTTCTCGAGGACGTGGAACCCGCATCGCTCCTGCCGCTGCAGGAGCCAGCCCATCTGGTGCACAGGGGTGACGTGCGCGGTGCGCTTGGTGGGCTCGTCGTCCTTGCGGCGGATGTGGTGGACCGGGTTGGCCGTCAGCCTGAACGCCCATCGGTCTCCGGCGGCGAGCCGATCGAGAAGTGGGGCGTAGGGGCGGCTCTCCCACCCCGGAGCGGACTGGGAAGCGACTGCCGGCCAGCCGGCCTGCTCGACGAGGTGGGTCATGTCCGGCGCGTCAGGGCTCACCACGTAGAGCATGACCTCGGCGCGTGCGGTGTGGTCCAGGCGCCACAGGACGCGCGGTCCGTCCGGAGGAGGAGGGTCCGTCGGCAGCAGCGCCGGGAAGGAGGACATGACAGCCGCATGCATGACCTGCGGGCTCGACAGCAACCTGCGGGCACCGGGGCGCGCGGTGTTCACGCGGAAACGGGTGAGGAACATCAGGCGCTCGCTTCCTTGAAGGCGTCGAACGGGTCGTGCGACGGCAGGCTTCGGGCAGACGGCCCGGTGATGCGTACGGTGTCGCTGACGACAGTGCGCATGCTGTGTCGGCGGTGTGCGGCGGCATAGCTCACTGGCTGGTCACGGAGCGTGTCAGCGAACTCCACCTCGTTGTCGTGGGCCTCACGGAGGACGGTCAGCTCGATGTCCGTACGGTCGTGATGCTGCTTGCGGTACCAGGCGGAGGCCTGCCAGGGAACCTGACTGAGCACTTCCAGCAAAGAGGCGCCGTCGTGCAGTCCGAGCTCGACGGGCTGGGACGGCGGGCAGGAGCGCCGGCCGAGGAACGGTGCGTAAACCGGATTGCGCAGCGCCGCGTGGAGCGTGGCAAGAAGCGTCGGGTCGCCTTCGACAGCGGCGACGAACACGGCGTCGGCCAGGTAGAAGCGCTCCGACAGGGGCATGGACTTGCCGCTGGCCCCGTGATGGGCGGTCTGGAAGTCGCGCACGCGGGTACCGGGCTGGTCGACCCTGACCGCGAACCGCAGGGCCGCAAGCGGTTCGAGACTCCTGTCGTCGCCTCGCTCGATGCCCGCGGCTGCGGCGAGCATGCCGATGACCGCACTCTTGGTGGGAGCGGACTCGGTGGTGCGCCGGGCGGCGAAACGTGCGGAGGCCCCCCACGACTGGAGGGGGCCCGCGAGCCGCAGGCTGAGCACGCTCATGCGGGCTTCTCCAGGCGCTCCGCGACGGCCTGGCCGACAGCGGCGACGAGCTCGCCGATGTTCTGGACCTCGTGGCCGATCCCGGCGAGCTTGGCGGTGTTCGGCCCGACACGCAGAACCCAGGTCAGGGTGGACTCCTCGTCACCGTACGCGCGCTCGATGTCGGGGATGAACTCCGCCAGGCGCTCGGACGCCTCCCGGACGTAGCCGCCCTGGTCGCCTCGTACCGGTTCCTCGAAGGCGGAGACGAAACTGACCGGACGGGTGGTGCGGAGCTTGACGATCACGGCGTCGGGCAGTGTGTGGTGCCCGAACGTGTTGATCTTCCCGGTGGGCAGCGACGCGGTGAAGCCGTGCACGAAGGCCTCCACCGCCCGACGCACCGGAGTGGTCAGAGGCTCGTCCTCACGCAGTCCTTCGCCGAGGTTCGCGGCAAGCTGGTGCACGCCGATGGCCGCGTAGCGGTACAGCGTCGACGAGTTGAAGTCGACCGTGCCGATCATGCCGGCACCCGTCTCCTCGGCGGTGTTCTCGTCGTCGACGGCGGTGTAGTAGTCCGACTCGTTCTCGACCCGGTGGACGCTGATGGCGTGCGCGACCTGGACGGCTGCGTCGACGTTGAAGTCGGCGGCGTCCGCGACCATCCGTCCGAAGAGCGCGATGTCGACGGAGTGACGGGTGTCCGCGATCTCCTTGGCCCGGTCCTTCGCCTTCTTGTCCTTCAGGTGGGCCGTGATGTCGGCAGCACCGTCCACGCCCAGTCGCGCCAGACCGTCCAGCTGGCGGGCGCTGAGGAAGACGAGGTACTTCGCCTCCGGTGCGGGATCCGGTTCACCTTCCTTGGCAGCGCTGGCCTTGCGCTTGGGAACCTCCGTCTTCAGACCGGTGGCCTTCACGGTTTCGTCGGCGATCAGCAGAGCCGCCTCACCGGTGATCGAGGGGTCCAGTGCCGTGATCCGACCGGCCACCGCCTCCACGATCTTCTTCGTCCGCACCCCGAGTTCGCTTGCCTCCAGCAGGTGCTCGTCGGAGAAGTAGGTGCGGGCTGCCCGCTTCCAGGCCTGGCTGGAGACCCGGGCACGCGGCACTCCCCCGTACACCGCCGACTTCGGCGCACCGGTGTCGTCACGGTTGAGGTTGCTCGGCGGGACCGTCTGGAGGGCGTGTACGTCCAGGAAGATGCGGTTCACGAGGCGTCCTTGTCGATGTCCGTAGTGAAGGTGGTCTCGTCGCCGGGGAGAGCCTGGCTGACGGCCGGCGCCTGTTCTGCCGCGTTCCGGTCGTGCCATGCGTGGAAGGAACGGCCCCACTCACGGCGCACCGTGTCGGCGCCGCCCGGGCGTTGCCAGGTGTAGAGCTGTCCGGCGAGCAGGGCGTAGTCGAGGGGGATGTCCTCACGGCGCAGCAGGACGACGATGTCGCGCAGCCGCTGCCCGAGGGAGGCCAGGTCCGGGGCGGTGCCCGCGCGGACCAGGCGCTTGCGCAGCGGTTCGTCGATCTCGCCGGGCTTCATCATGCGGCGTACGGCGGTTCCGAGGCCTCGCCTGGTGTCCCGTCGGTCGGGCTGGTGCATGCCGGTCGGTCGAGACTGCTGGTGCAGCGCCCACAGAGTGAGGGCCACGTGCAGCGCGTCCTCGGCGCGCACGAGGTCGCGCTCGCTCAGGGGCCGCGCCCCGTCCGGGGGCGCGTGCAGGGGGCCGGTGTCGATGAGGCTCCACAGGTCGGGAAGTTGTCCGGCCTCCCGTCCCGCGCCACGGCGCAGTCTTGCCAGGGCTGCCACTTCCCGGGACTGGTCGGCGAGGTAGCCCCGCTGCAGAGGAGCCAGGTGTCGGGCGGCGAGCCGGACGACCTGCTCACGCGGGCTGGGTGGTGCGGTGACGCTGGTCATGCGAGTGCCTTTACGCTGGTCTCGGAGCTCGGCTGCTCATCGGTGTGTGGGTGGGTGCCGGACGGGTCCGGGCGCCCGATCTCCCTGTCCAGGGCGATACGGAACCACTTGTCGGCCAGCGCGGAGTTGAGCCATTCGCTGCCCTTCTTCGTCGCCACGACGCGCCCCTGCCAGGCGGCGGCCCCCGCGTCGGCCGTGAGCCGGTTGCCGAACCCGACGGCGATCTCGTACACCTGCCGCTGCCAGGCCAGACGCTGTTCGTACGGATCGCCGGCCTTGCCCAGATCCCGGAGCCAGGCGCGGTAGGGAGCCTCGAGAAGTCCGTAGGCGCGGTCCCGGGCGACGCCACGTGGACCGTCCGTCTCGGTGCCGGCAGCGCGGGCCAGGTTCGTGGCCAGGTCGCCGATGGCCATCACTCCACGATCGGCGTCCTCGACGGCGGCGATGGCCTGCTCGGCATAGCGGCGGTCCTGCTGGTGGAGGAGGACCACGGCCATGGAGACGGCGTCGTCGACGATGTCGTCGATCACGGACTGCTGGGTGCCGTACTTCGGGCCGATGACACGCGCACGCACGAGGAAGCCGCGCTCCAGGTGGCCTTGCGACACGAGGCGGGCCACCCACTCCAGGACCTTCGGCCGCAGGTAGGCGGGGGCGTCCGAGCTCTGACCGGAAACGTGGGCATCGGCGATGAGCGAGGCGATCCCCCGCCATGTCGCCCGTTCGGGGTCGTGGTCGCGCGGCAGATAGACGGGGCTCTCACGCAGCTTCTTCTCCTGAGCGAGGCTGCGCCTCCAAGCCGTCATCGGCTCGCGGTCCTGCCGGTTACGTGGGCTGAGCGGATCCCCGTAACCGAGGACGACGCCGTGCACACCCCGCTCGTCGAAGTGCAGCCGCAGGCGCCGGGTCTGCCACGTGTACAGGTCGCGCACACCGCTCGGCGCGCGCTCGGCACCGCCCGGACCGCAGGGGTCACGTCGCCAGGCTGGAGCGTCGTCCTCATCGATCCGTACGTCCGCGGTGTCGGCGGCGATCAGATTCAGCAGTAGCGTTTCGCGCAACGTGGGGCGTTCGACGAAGACCCCACCGAGGTTGCCTGCCCAGCCGACGCCGAGCGGGTAGACCTTCCCGCCCTTGGCACGCTTGTCGCCCTCCACACCGGTCTTGATCCCGGAAGTGTCGTAAGCGTGCGTGTGCACGACCCAGCGGGCCGCCTCGGCGAAGGTGAGGTGTTCGACAGTGGGCATCCTGGCGCTGAAGAACGGTTCCCCGTTGGGCACGTCCGCCACAATGCGGTTGAGGGAGAACACCTCGTCTTTCGACGTCCGCAAGCCCGCCGTCTGGAAGAACGGCACCGCGGAGTCGAGCAGGTTGAAGCGACCGGCATGCGCGTCGAGATAGGGGCCCACCGGGGCGAAGCACTCCTCGTCGCCCCACAGGTCGGTCCAGTCGTCGATGTCTTCGGGCCCGTCGAGCGCGTCGTGGGCGACAGCGAGCAGGAGACGCATCAAGGCGAACTCCTGGGTAGGCAGGTCGCCGACGATCCGCCGTAACTCAGACGCCTGCTCGAAGACCTGGCGCAGGGAGAGTTCGTCCTGTTCACCGCTGCTCCTAAGCACGGGGATCCAGGGCTGCGTGGTCAGGTCGAACGACGGCGTCTCGTTACCTGCCTTGCTGGGTTCTGACATCAGGTTCCTTGAGGCTAGCTCTCGCATGTGTACGTCGAGGTCCAAGTCACACTTGGGCACGTTGAGTTGGCTCCACAAGTGCCTCCGTAGGGCGTTGTGCTCAGCGAGCCTGGAGATGCTCTAGAGTAACGGCGATTCGTCGTGAAGTAACAGTCTCGTGTGAGTCTTTCTCGGACGGGAGGCAAGAGGGTGATGCGTGCGTACGTGGATTCGTTGGATCCTGGTGTCAGCAGCTGTGATGGTCATTTTTTGGCTCGGGCTCTTAGCCGGTCGGTGGATGCCGTTGGGGAAGTACAAGGACGAGAGCACTCAATGGGCTGTAGCCGCGGCATGGGCGAGCGTGGTTTCTGCTGTAGCTTGCAGGCCGCTGGTTCGATGGGCCGAGACGGCCCCGGCGAGACCTCGTGAGGGAGCGAATGCCAGTTCACTAGGTCAGGACGCACCCCGCTGACCAGCCATGAGGTGTGAAGTAGAAGTAGGATGGCGAGTCGCTCCCCACTGCGGTGGGGATGGCCCCAGTCTGGTGGGCGTATCTCATCTGCTCCCCGTCTGTACGGGGGTACCTTCTCTGGCGGCTGGCATCTATTTGGCCGCACGGGTCACCTCAAGGCCGTCGCTCTCGCTGTACCGGAGGGCGAAGCCTGCCAGGTGGGTCTGACAGTCCTCGTCGAGCGCGAGAATCAACTGGCCCGCCAGCCAGTGACTGCCTTTCACCTGCCAGGCCGGCACGTACAGTTCCTCCAGCTCCGACACCGCCCGGTCCATCGTCTCGGCGTAACTGAACTGGATCGGCAGCCTCAGCCCGCAGGATGCGGCGGTACGCGCGGCCAGGGCCGTGGGGACCTGATCGGTGGGCAGAGCCAACTCGGCCCGGGCGCGGCCCTGGCGGTCCGGAGTTAGCCACGGGACCGTCGCGAGAGTCCCGTCGGGCTTCTTCTGGACCACGACGACTTCCAGGCTCTCGCGACTGTCTCGCACCTGCGCCTTGCCCTGGCTGGTGTCGTCGGCGTCGCCGACCCCTGCGGTGACCCAGCCGAACAGCGGCCGGCCAGGACGGGCCGCTGCACCCAGACGGAACGTCGCCGCCCGATCGGCCTGGTCGGCACGTAGCTCGTCGTGCCGGCTGCGGGCCGCTTCCATGTCCTCTGCCCAACCCGCAGGGATGGGAGCTTCCTCGGCGTAGGCGTGCTGAACCAGAGGGCTGATATCCGCCGGCAGCCGTACGGGGCGCTGTGGTCCGCCGTCGAGATGCGGCAGCAGCGCGGCAGCGGACCGCAGCAGGGCGTAGGCCCCGTACACGGCGACCGAACCGCGAACCGGCTTGGGCACGGGGCCGGCCCAGTCGACACCGGTGACCAGGCAACGCGCCGTGCGCAGCCTCTCGGGGCGCTCCCCTTGGTTCTCACCCCCACGCAGATGCCGATGCAGGCGCCCCATGCGCTGGAGCAGCAGGTCGGCCGGACACAGGTCCGTGACCAGCAGATCGAAGTCGACGTCGAGTGACTGCTCGGCGACCTGGCTGGCGACGACAACATGCATGGCCGGCCGGTCTTCGGCCTTCTCCGGGGGCCCGAACCGTCTGAGCAGCAAGGCATCGTTGGCCGCCCGGTCAACATCGATGAAGGAGGAATGCGCGACGGTCACGTTGGCGTCCCCGAACCGTTCCCTGAGTGCCCGAGCCGCCTCGAGCACACGACGTACGGTGTTGCGTACGACGAGGGCGCAGCCACCGGCCTCGAGCTCGCTCTCCAGGCGGTCGGCCAGCAGGCCGAGATCGTCGTCCACCCGCTCCAGCTCGACGTCCACCCCGCGACCCGAGGCCGAAGGACGTCGCAGCACCGGCGCTCCACCTGGAGCGACAGCCGTCAGAAGCGGGTACTCCCCCACCCGGGCGACGACGTCGAAGTAGTGGGTGTCACCCTTCTTCCCGCCCGCGTACGCCTGGACCAGTTCGCGTCGCCGGTTGGCCGGAAGGGTGGCGGAGAGCACGACCACCGGGACGCGGTAGGCGCCCAGCCATGAGAGGACCCGATCCAGGTAGACGCTCATATAGGTGTCGTAGGCGTGGGCCTCGTCGATGATTACGACTTTGCCCGCGATCGCGAGATGGCGCAGGGCGAGGTGCCGGCTCTTCAACCCGGCGAACAGCAACTGGTCGATCGTGCCCGCGACGAACGACGACAGCATGGCCTTCTTCCGACCGCGAAGCCAGGCGTGCGCGATCAACTCGGCGGCAGCGGAGCGCGCACGCCTGGAGGACACGGAAGCCTGCGAGCCCTCTGCGGCATCGAGGTCCACGGCCCTGATCCGACCACGTTCCATCAGGTCGGTGAAGTCGTCGTTCAGCGCGGACTTTGAATGCGCCAGCAGGACCGAATGCCGCGTGCCCTCCGGTGCGGGAAGCCGGTCCAGCCAGTTCAGCAGGCGAGGGAACATTGCGTTGCCTGTCGCCATCGTCGGCAGAGCGAAGAACATCCCACCGGCACCGGATCGTGCGGCGAGCACCTCGGCGGCGGCGAGTGCGGCCTCGGTCTTCCCCTCCCCCATGGGCGCCTCGATCACCAGGAGGCCCGGTTCGTCCATCGTCCGGGCGAGCTCCACGGCCGCCTCCTGGGCGGGGCGCACTTTCGCACCCGGAGGGAGGGCGAAACGGGAGGCGAACAGGGCCTGCACATCGGCAGTCGGCTCCACTGCCCGCCATGGCCCCGGCAGGTTCAGACCTCGCCAGGCAGCTGCGATTCTGTCCTCGCTGCTGCGCGAAGCGTCCTGAGGAAAGTACGGGAACAGATCAGGGTTGCTGGCAATCCAATCGGAGACAATGACCAGGGCCGTGAGGATCACCTGCACTGGCTGCGGCAACTTCACCGCTCGCCAGGCGCCGAGCCTTTCCTGCACCCCGAACTCTGCGGCGCAGGCCTCCAGCAGTTCCCGCTGTGTTCTGCGCCACAGCGCCTCGCTCTTGCCCGGGGTGCGTAGCAGCTGAGGGTGCCTGTCCAGAGCAGTGATCTGCCCGTGCTCGGGAGGGACGCCGTGGTGCCCGCCCACCGCGACGGTGAACTGCCCGGTCTGCGCCACAGCCCAACCGTGCTGATCCTCCAGCCACTCCCCCAGCAACACCTGACCGGCCAGTCCGTGCGGAGCCAACTTCCGGTCCGTGCCCATGGCCCGCTGGGAGCGCATTTCCAGCCCGGCGTCGCGCATCACCCGTGCGAGCGGCTCGACCTGGCAGGCGAAGGCCGGCGTGGCCTTCCCGATGTCATGCACGCCCGCCAGCCACACAACAAGGCAACGTGCGTCCTCTGCGCCACCCGGCAGTGCGTCGGCGATGAGCTTTTTGACGGAGAGTGGCAGCCACTCATCCCACAGCCGCCCGGCCACAGCGGCGCTGTCCTCCATATGGCGCCACAGCGGCAGCCAACCATCGGAGTCGCGGTCGTGCTTGGCCCACACCCGGAGCACGGGACCGTGCAGCTTGGCCCGAAAGCTGTGGGGACCCCCCTCGACTGTCATGCCAGATGGATATCTGGAAAGAGTCAGATGCCGCAGGTGAATGAAGAAATAGCGGAGAATATGCTCTTGCTGTGGTTGTTAGTACCTCAACTATGGCTAGGCGCCGGTAGAGTTGGTTAATTGACTGTTAACGATCCGCAGTGAGGCGAGTCCGGAATGGGATGTATGTCGGACTCTTCGAAAGTACTCAGAACTGGCCTACCCCGGCCGTAAACCCGCAGGTCACGCAGTCTGCTCCCCGCGCACGCGGGGATGGTCCCACGCCCGCGAAGCTGGCGGCCTACTTCGCCAACTGCTCCCCGCGCACGCGGGGATGGTCCCTGGAGTGTGACCCGCATGACTGACACCCCGCCCTGCTCACGCGCACGCGGGGATGGTCCAAGCGTCTTCGGGACTATGGATGGGTTGATCAGCCCATAATTGGAGTCAGTGCCGAGCGACCCGGCGCATCGCACCCGCCCCGGGTGCACTCACCGCGATCGAAGAGCATCGTGAAGAACAGCCCGTTGTGGCGAGTAGTTGACAACGAGAGTGGTAGCCAGTCCATCGTCAGCACGCCCTCCGAGGCGGTCGCGTTCGTCAACAGCCGGTTCGACACCGATGACGACGACGAGCCGTTCAGCATCACCGAGGTCGGTCCTCTCCTTCCGAAACCGCTCGGGGTCATCACCGCATGGGCCGCCGAGAAGGACTGCGAGCGAACCGACGGGCGTACTGCCCCGATCACCATCAGGCCGGTTGTGACGGACAACGCCGGCGAGTGTGATGCCGTAGTGCTCTGGCGCGGTGTGTACGTCTCCTGGGACCACGACATGTACACCGTCGAGGAGCCGGACAGCTCCGAGTACAGCGAGGCTTACAGCGCAGCCGAGTTGAGCGCGATCCTCGACGAGTACGCCGACGACTACGAGTACGCGCCTGAAGGGCCCGACAGCCACAGGTGGCCAAAACCGGAAGATTTGATCACCTACGGCGCCCAGGAGTGCGCCAAGCGGTTCGGGCACCTCGACGACGACGCCCTGCTGTGGCTCGCTGCCACCCGCATCACGCTCGCGGTGTGGCGCAACACACCCGTCGAGAACTGGCATACCGGGAAGAGTCCGCTCCACGACGGCACAATGATGCGGATCAACACGGCAACTACCCGACTCGTGCGCTCGATGCTGTCGTTCGACCATGTCGACTGGATCGGTCTCGGTCTCGCGATCGTCAACCCGTCCCGGGTTCTACCGACCGGGCAGTCTGTTCTCGAGCTCGGGCTGGCCTGCCACAATTCTGACGACCCGGCACACGAAGCTGATCCCTGATCCGCGCGAAGAACTCGCGGAGATGGCACAGGACGCGATCGCTTGGGGGCGAGCGTACTGCCTTCGCGAGAAGACGTTCGGCCTGCGAACCCTGATCGAGTTCTTCTGCGCGTCCGAATATGGCTGTTTCGGAACACCGAGTTGGGGGCGCATCGTCGATCGGTTCACTACGGCTGTCGACGACCGGGAGAATGCGCACTGGCACGTGCACCGAGACAAGCCTTGGGTCGACGAGTGGTTCACCAACCGCCCGGACGACATCGCGGACACCACGGAACTTCGTCGGCTGCTCCATGCCGGGCCCGACCTGCTGTCCGAGGAGGCCGCCGAATGGTGCGTGGATGGTGCCATCGGCTACGTCTGCCGGGACGACCACGCGCACGGCTGCCTGCAGTGCGGCATCCCGCTGGCAGCGGAGTCCCCCAACGAGTGCACGTGGGCACCAGCGTAGAAAAGCAGCAACCCACTGACCGCGCTCTCTCTTGCCTACTGCGACCTGCGAATCTCAGCATGATGTCGGATCCGACTTCCATCCGACACCGACCGAGAGATTCCGACACGGAATTTGAGATCCCACATCGCGTGTAGGGTCTCGCGGCTAGTGTCGGACGCCGAGGCCGTGACCTGCGGTCCCGTCCGCCGTCTCACGCTGTGTCGAACGCTCAGCGTCTCAGCTCCACGTCGGAAGTCGCTGGCGGCGCCGGCCGCTGGACTCCACATCAGGTGAAACGCACGGTCAGCCTCTCGTCTGGCGCGTTCGACTCGTCTTCCGCAGCAGCTCGGACCAGGACGGACGCGATTGCCTCGAACGCTTCATCGCCCATGCGGTCACGACTGACTGCAGCGTTTTCCCAGACGATCTCGACTGGGCGCTCAACATCCCTGCTCAGACGGTCCCACAGGGCGCTCAGGTTGTGCCCGTAGTACGGACCGAAGTCTAGAGGCCCGGCAAGAACCCGGTGCAGGTCCGTCTGGCTTCCGATCTGTGCCCCGTCAATGGCGACCCGCATGCTTCCTCACTTCTTCGGCCAGCCAAGCGACTCTACGAACCCTCGGCACCCCTGCAGGCACCGCGCCCCACTGAACTGGGGTGTCTCACGGTCGATGTCGGATCCGACTTCCATCCGACATCGACCGTGAGATTCCGAAACCCTACAGCTGTAGGTTCTCGCGGCCCGTGTCATTTGCCGGGCCTCTGACCTGGGGGTCTCCGGCGTCTCACGCCGTGTCATCCGCTGGAGTCTCAGCTCCGTGTCATTTCCTCGTCGCGGGGGGGGGGGGCGGGCCGGAGCCGGCCGGTGGGTACAACGCGGGCTGTACCGGGTGGGGTTAAATAAATACCGCTGTGACAAATGGCTTG
>NZ_JBEXWB010000209.1:0-11347 GCF_040629645.1 Streptomyces sp. NPDC005899
GCGCTCAGTGCGGCGGCGGTGCCCCGGGTGGCACGGAGGGCGGCCCGCGCGGCGTTGGCGCCGGGTGCGCCGTGCACCCCGCCGCCCGGGTGCGCCGAGGCGGAGGCGAGATAGAGGCCCTTGACCGGCGTCTCCGGCCGGCCGGTGCCCGGCACGGGCCGGAAGAACAGCTGCTGGTGCATACCGGCCGTGCCCCCGTTGATGGCTCCGTTGTGCAGGTTGCCGTCGGCGGCCTGCAGGGCGGCCGGGGACAGAATCCGCCGCTCGCGGATCAGGGCGCGGAACCCGGGCGCGTACCGCTCGACCTGCTGCTCGACCCGGTCCGCCATCGCCTGCTGCTCCGACCGGTCCCACCGCCCGGACAGGCGGTCGGGGCCGGCGTCGCCCTTCACCCGGTGCGGCACGTGGGTGTAGGCCCACGCCGACTCCGTGCCGGCCGGTGAACGTGTCGGGTCCGTGGTCGTCATCTGCCCCAGCAGCAGGAAGGGCCGGTCGGGTACGAGCCCCCGGGCGATCTGCGAAGCGAACCGGGTCAGCTCGTCGACGCCCTCGGCGATGTGGACGGTGCCCGCCGAGGCGGCCCGGGGGCTCGTCCACGGCACCGGCCCGTCCAGGGCCCAGTCGACCTTGAACGTGGCGAAGTCCCACTGGAAGCGGCGCAGATCGGCCAGCAGCCGGGGCGGAAGGTGCGCCGGGGCGACCAGCTCCCCGTAGAGGGAGGGCGCCGACACGTCGGCCAGCACCGCCCGGCGTACCGGGATCGCCTCCCGGGCCGCCGTACGGACGCCTTCGGCGCGGCCCTGCCGGACCACCACCTCGGTCACCCGCTGCCCGCACCGCACGACCCCGCCGCGTGCCTGCAACCGCCGGACGAGAGCCGAGGTGAGCGCGCTCGCGCCTCCGGTGGGGACCGGGAAGCCGAAGAACTGCCCCAGCATGGCCATCAGCCAGCCGAACCCGCCGCTGCCCGCCGCCTCGGGGGCCAGGTCCGCGTGCAGCGCGTTGCCCGCGAGCAGCAGCCGGCCGCCTTCGCCGGCGAACTCCTCCTCACCGAACCGCCGCACCGGCAGGACCAGACTGCGGGCCAGCCTGAGTCCACCGGCGGCCCGGAGCCGGGCTGCCAGCACGGCGCCGGCCCGGACGGGCGGGAACGGCGCGAAGAGGGCGCGGACGATGTCCTCGCCCAGGCGGTCCCAGATGTGGCACAGGTCCAGCCAGCTCTGTCCGTCACCGGGCGCGAAACCCTCGAGCCCCGCCGCGGTCACGTCCCTGTTCCGGTCCAGCACGGCGCAGCTGCCGTCGAGCAGGGGGTGCGCCAGGACGTGCGGGGCGTGGCTCCAGCGGAGACCCTCGCTGCCCAGGTCCAGACCGGCGAGGACCGGGGAGGCGGCGGCCAGCGGATAGAACGAGCTGAACATGTCGTTCACGTACTCCGGGTGGACGCCCGTGTCGCTGCGCACCGCGCCACCCGGGGTGTCCTGCGCCTCCAGCACCTCCACGGTCCAGCCGGCGTCGGCGAGCAGGTTGGCGGCGACCAGGCCGTTGGGGCCGCTTCCGATCACCACTGCGTCGACCATCGGGTTCCCTTCGCCGGAGGAGAGACAGCACCGACCGGACGCGTCGGGCCGGGGGAGATCACCGGGGACCACCCGCCATTCAGGAGATGCCACGCAGGACGGCGCCCCGCTCGTCCGCCGTCTCCTCGACCACCCGGGCCAGCCGGGCCAGCATGGAGCGGTGCCGGATCTGGAGGACGCCGTCCAGCAGCGTGTTGTGCAGGATGCCCCCGACACCGCTCAGCGGGTGCTCGTCGACGATGAGCAGGGTCCTGTCCTCACCCCACGGCCTGATGTCGAAGGCGATGCGCGCCGTTCCCAGCCGTCCGCTGTCGGCCTCCAGCTCCAGGGCGCCCGGCCGCTCGATGCGCCGGACGGTGGTGCGGCCGCTCAGCTCCTTCGGCCCCAGGTGGACGGTGTAGGTGATCGAGGAGCCCAGCTCCGGCCACCGGCCCTCCGCGGGGCGGGAGTCGCTGGTGCCCACCACCCACTGCCCGTACAGTTCCTCGTCCTCCAGGACCGCCCACAGGGCGGAGGGCGGACGGTCGATGAGGTGGTGCCGGACTGCCATGGATCCTCCCGTATGCGTCAGGTCACTCGTGCGGTCGCGGTCTCCCCTCGGGGAACCGCATGCCGTGGTCCGTGTCTCAGGGGCGGCGCCAGTCGCCGGAGCGCAGGTGGGACCCGGCCTGCGGCCCCATCCGCAGCATCCCGCCGTCGACCACCCAGGAGGCGCCCGTCGTGTACGACGATTCCGGGCCGGCGAGGAAGGCGACGACGGAGGCGACCTCGCGGGCGTCCCCCGGGCGTCCGAGCGGGATGCCGGGCCGGTCCGCGCTCTGCACGTCGGCGTCCTCCTGCCCCGTCATGGGGGTGGCGATCTCGCCCGGGGCCACGGAGTTCACCGTGATGCCGTACTCGGCGAGCTCCAGGGCCATGACCTGGGTCAGCAGGCCCAGTCCGCCCTTGGCGGCGCAGTACGGGGCGGCCCCGACGCGCGGCTGGTGTTCGTGGACGGAGGTGATGTTGACGATGCGTCCGCCGCTCCCTTGGGAGATCATGCGGCGGGCGGCCCGCTGGGAGCAGAGGAACGGCCCCACCAGGTCGACGTCGAGCACCTGGCGGACCGTGGCGTGGTCCAGGTCGAGGAACGGTGTGGAGGTACCGGTGCCCGCGCAGTTCACCAGGACGTCGACGCGCCCGAGTTCGTCCGCCAGGGTGTCGACGGCCTGCGCCGCCCCGGGCAGCTCGGTGAGGTCCAGCCGGATCGTCGCGGGGCGGCGGCCCGCTTCCCGCACCTCGGCGGCCGTCGCCCGGGCCCCCTCCTCGTCGGTGTGCCACGTGATGCCGACGTCCATGCCCTGCTGGGCCAGCTTCACGGCCACAGCCCGCCCGATACCTGAATCGGCCCCGGTCACCAGGGCGACGGGGGCGACGGGGCGGCTGTTCTCGCTCATCGATTCCTCCAGCGCTAGGGGTTCGGGCGCGGCGCACACCGCTTGGAGCGGGTACCACCGCGACCGGGTGCCAAACATCACCGCCGGGCTCCTCCCGCCCCGCCGCCCGGGGGGACCCCGGCGCGCGCCCGTTCGAGCAGCCGGCGCCTGCGCCGGGCGGCCGCGGCGCCGTCGCCCGGGGACAGGCACCATGACCACCAGTCGTCCAGCGCCCCGGCGGACACCTCCTCGCAGGGCAGCACGGCCGGCCAGCGCAGGGCCTTCGCCTGGGCCGACACCTTGGCACCGCCCCGCACCGGGTCCACGACCAGTGCGGGAACGCCCGCGCGCAGCGCCAGCACCATGCCGTGCAGGCGATCGGTGATCATGACGTCGAGCCTGGCCACCAGGGCCATGTACTGGTCCGCGGTCCGGCACAGGTGCGGGTCCTCGCGCGCCAGCCGGGTGTCCGCGTCGACCCGCGCGCAGTCCTTGCCGGCCAGCCAGGGAAGCAGGACCCCGGCGACGGCCTCGTGGCCGCGCCGGTCGGCGTACTCACCCTGGCCGTACGTCAGGGCGATCCCGGCCACGGGCGGCGCGGGCCGCGGGGGAGCGGACGCCGCCAGGTCCGGCGACGGCCTCCCGCCCGCGCCGTCGCGCGCCACGATCCGGTGGAAACCCCGCGCGGCCGGGCCGTCCGGGTCCACCACGCTGACCCCGACGGCCAGCCGCCTGCACCCGGCGTACCGGCGGTGCAGCCCGGCGATCTGCTCGCCGTGCACGGGCCCGCACACGAAAAGCACCTGCTCGTACGCCTCGGGCCGGGCCTCGTCGAGGGTGAGCCCGCCGGGCTCGAAGACGGGGCTCCAGGCGGTGTCATGGCCGATGCCCAGGTGGCCGAGCGCCTGCGACGCGGCTCGCTGGGCGAGGGCGTCCCCGGCGGTGACCTCGCCGTCCAGGAAACTGAACCAGCCGGTCACCAGTACGCGCCCCGCGGGGCTGCGTGGGCGGAGCAGGTCGTCCAGGATCGCCGGCAGGTGCCACCGCGTCATCTGCTCACACTCCTCGGGTCCGGTGCCGGGTCCCGTTCCGCTTGCTGGGTGCCTTCGGGTTCGCCGGCGGGCGTCAGGTCGTCGAGCAGGGCCTGGGTGTCGGCGAGCAGGCTGCCGATCGACGCCGTCACCCCGGACTCCGCCCCGGACAGGGTCCCGTGCATGGCCGTGTGGGCCTCGTGGGCGCGCGCCAGGTGCTCGCGGCGCAGCCGCCTCGATTCCGTGCCGGGCCCGTCCTCCATGACGGCCCGGTCGACGCGGCACACCTCGGCGGCGGCGGTCAGCAGGGCACTCAGCTCGGTCAGCGTGGCCGCCGGCGGCCGGGGCAGCCGGCGGCGGTCGGACGCCGTCTCCAGGAGTGTCAGCGTGAGGGTCAGCAACCGGTCGCTCACCCGCGTCCACACGGAGTCCCACGCCTCCGGCGGTGCCGCGCGGACGTTGCGCCTGAGACGCTGGGCAGGGTTGAGCCGGACGCTCTCGTACGCCCATCCGCGGGCGTCGCGCAGGTCCGCCAGGTCCCGGTACAGGGCCTGTGCGCCCTCGTACCAGCCGGTGGCCCTGGCCTCGTCGTAGTCACCGGCGCCCCCGGCGATGTCCCGCAGCAGGTCCGCGCAGGTCATCGGCAGCGCGCACGCCAGCCGGCTGACCTGAAGGGAGTGGACGGGAGGCAGTACCAGGGCGTTCACGGCGATCCCGACGGCGGCGCCCACCGCCGTCTCCAGCAGGCGGTGCCCGACCGCGTACGGCGAGTACGAACCGTAGGCCAGCACGAACAGCGCGGTGGTGGGCGCGTACAGCCCCTGCCCGCCGACCGGGGCGCAGTTGCCGATGAGCACGGCGAGCGGGAGCACCACGATCATGGCGGTCATCGTGTCGCTCGTCAGGGCCGCGGCGCCCGCGGCGAGCAATGTTCCCGAGGTGATCATCAGGAGCAGCTCGGCGGCCGTGCGCACCGACCGGTAGACGGTTCCCTGGACCAGCGCCACCGCCGTCCAGGGCGCCATGAGCGCCATGGGCGCCTGCAGCCACCAGCCCGTCAGCGCCCAGGCGCCGGCGGCGGCACCGGCGGCCTTGAGCGACTGGACCAGCAGGTAGCGGTCGGGCCGGGTCGTTCCCCGTACGAGGGGGCGGGGCCACACCCTCACCGGGCGCGGGGCGTCGAGGGCGGGCAGGTCGTGCGTGGCGTGCGGGCCGCCGCAGGGCAGCCGGCACCGCGGCGGGCGGGGGACGGGCCGAAGCGGCGGGTCACCGGGCCTCCTGAAGGGTCTGGGCGCGCAGTTGTTCGCAGCACTGGCTGAGCAGCCTCGAGACGTGCATCTGCGAGATGCCGAGCGCCTCGGCGATGCTGACCTGCGTCATGTCGCGGAAGTAGCGTAGGTAGAGGATGGTCCGCTCCCGTTCGGGCAACCGGCTCAGTCCGGGCTTGACGGCCTCGCGGTCCACGGCGACGTCGAGGGCCGGGTCGCAGTGGCCGAGCGTGTCCCCGAGCGAGTAGCCGTCGTCCGTCCCCGGCAGTTCGGCGTCGAGGGAGAGGGTGCTGTAACTGTCCAGGGCCTCGAGTCCCAGCAGGACGTCCTCCTCGCAGAGGCCGGACTCCGCCGCGATCTCCGCGCAGGTGGGGGAGCGCCCTTCGAGTGTCTGGGCGAGTTCGCGGCGGGCGACACGCACCCGGTTGCGCAGGTCCTGCACCCGCCGGGGCACGTGCACGTCCCAGGTGTGGTCGCGGAAGTGCCGCTTGAGTTCTCCGGTCACCGTGGGCACGGCGTACGTCTCGAACGCCTTGCCGCGGAAGGGGTCGTAGCGGTCGGCGGCCTTGACCAGGCCCATGGCCGCCACCTGCCGCAGGTCGTCCATGGACTCGCCGCGGTTGCGGAACCGGGACGCCAGCCGGTAGGCCATGGGCAGCCAGGCGCAGATCGTCTCACGCCTCAGTTCCTCCCGCTCCGGGCCGTCCGGCAGCGTACGCAGTCGCCGAAAGGCGGCGTCGGTCGACGGACTGTCGGCGTGCGGACGCCGGGCTGTACGGGACGAATCGGCCATGACACTCACTCCCTCGACGGCGGATGCCGGTCACCGTGGGAGCACACCGCATCGGACGGGTCCCGCCCGGAGCGGAGCTCCCACGGGCGTACCTCTTGTCCGAAGCACAGAACCCACCATACCCGCTCAAACTCGGGCCGAACGGAGGGGCCGGCTCACCGAGTCCGGCGCGTCGGCACCTCGGTCGGCCGATGCCCCGGTCGCACCGGCTCGGGGCCGGTGCCCGGGACGCCGGCGCCCTGGTCAGGAAACCGCGAAGGGGCTGTGGTCCAGGCGGGTGAGCAGCTCCGCCGCGTCCTCGTACACGGCCTTCGCGCCCGCGTCCTCGAGGTCCGCGCGCGGGATGCCGCCCGAGAGCAGCGCGACGGCGGCGACACCCGCACGGTCCGCCGTACGCATGTCCCACACGGTGTCTCCGACGAACACCGCTTCCCCGGCGTCCGCCCCCGCCAGCTCCAGCGCGTACTGCACCGGTTCGGGAGCAGGCTTGCCCTCGTCCACGTCGTCCGAACTCGCCGTGTCGAGGATGGCGCTGTCGGCGTCGACGGCCGCTCTCAGCGCCGTCAGCTCGGCCCCGCTCGCCGAGGTGACGAGCACGACGCGCCAACCGCGTCCGGCAAGCTCCCGCAGCAGGTCACCGGCTCTCTCGAAGGCGGGAAGCCGGTCGAAGTAGGTCCCGTACAGGGTCTTGTGCGCCGCGCTGATGGCCGCGTCCTGGCTCCGGTCGCGGTCCTCGCCGAGCAGCCGCGCGATGAGATCGTCCGAACCGAGGCCCACCGACCGGTGGATCTCCCGCATCGGCACCGCGTGGCCGGCCTGCCGGAAAGCCTCCCACCACGCGACGACGTGCAGGTGATTGGTGTCGGCGAGAGTGCCGTCCACGTCGAAGAGTGCTGCCTTTGCCATGTCCCATCGCTTCTCTCGCTGTGCGCCTTCGCCCATCGGGCCGGATACGGCGGCGGGGTGCGGGGGCCCGGTGGGTCCGTCGCGGACCACCCGCCCCGGCACCGGCTCCGCTGCCGCAAGCCCGGGGGCGTCGGATGCCCGGGGGCCTCAGATGCCCGAGGGCTCGTCGTTCTCCTCGTCGACGACGTGGACGGCGGCTTCCTCCGCCGACGCCGCTCCGCCGTCGATGCCCACATCCTCGGCGAACACGTCGGTGTTGCGGCCCGTGTCGTCGACGGCCGTCAGCCGTCCGGCGCGGACGTCCCCGCCGATCTCCTCCAGCGGTTCACCCTCACCCTGCGGGAGGTCACCGATGCCGTCACCCTCGGGAGGACCCGGTTCCGCCACTTCCTGGGCGAGCCGCTGGTCGAGCGACTCCCCTTCGCGTTCCTCCGCGATGGTCGTGCCGTACTTGTCCACGGCCAGGGGCCGCTCGGGAGGCGAGTACCCCTCCTCCATCTGGTCGTCCAGATCGCGTTCGCCCAACGCGTTCTCCATGTCGAGCTCGTCGCTCGGCCGGTTCTGCACACCGTCGTTGGGTGGCAGGTAGACGTCGTCGCCGCGTGCCCCGTCGGTCATGGCCCGCTCCTTTCCCATTCCTGCCGCGCCCGGGAGGCGCGTTCTCTCAACGCCCGAGAGCCTGGCGCAGTTCGTCCTTGTTCATCGAGGAGCGCCCGTCGATGTTCTTCTTCCTCGCCTCGGCGTAGAGCTGGTCCCTGGTGGGCCCCTTCGCACCTCGGTGCGAGCGCTCGCCGCCCCGCTGAGGAGCGGACTTCCGGTCCTGGGTGGACGTCCTACTCGCCGTCCTCGACTCACCCGACCTGGCGCGCTCCTTGTTCACCGTCCGGGCGGCGATCTCCTTCGCCCGCCCCTCGGACGTCCCCCGTTCCTCCTGGCTCTGTCTGATGTGTTCGTACTGCCGCTCGCGCTTGGGGCTGGATCCCGCGGGCATGGTGTGCTCCTTCCCTGTGCGGTCCGGGGCCGAGGGTTCCGGGCCCGTCGTGCCCGGGCGCCGTCACCCGCCCGACACACGCGTTTCCCCTGCGGAGCCGGCTAAACGGGCGAGTCGGTGGCCGGCTCCTTCCGGGAGAGCCGGTGGCGCCCGCACCGGGTACCACCGCGTACGGGCCACCGAAGGCATCGGGGCAGCGTTGGGGGCTGTGGTCTCAACCCTCCAACGCCTGGGCTCCCTCGTACGCCGGGAGCTTGTTGCCTGGAGTACCCGGTAAATACGGACCGAACCGGGTCACATGCTCGTGAGGATCTGCGGGGAGAGGTTCTTCAGCATGGTGTCGGTCCAGCGCATCTGACGCAGTGTCCGCGGGTGGCAGAAGGAGACCAGCTCCAGCAGGCCGGAGTCCCTCGACGCCTGGGGGCCCCTCCAGCCGGTCCAGGATCCGCATCCACCGCACCGGCTGGGTCTCGGCGAGGTCGTGGCCGTACAGGGCGATCACCTCGGCGTGGTCGATGTCGTCGTAACTGCCGGGCCGGCCGTCGGAGCCGAAGGACTCCTTGAGGGCCTCCGCGGTCGTCGCGGTGCACAGCCTCGTGTTGCCGTCGAGGTGGTTGGTGCCGATCCCTGCCCTGGCCAGCACGGCGAGTGTGTAGTACTCCTCCAGGAACAGCCGGCCACCGGTGTGGAGACCGACCGAACCGGGGCCGTGCTCGCCCAGCAGTTCCCGGGAGCGGGCTGCCACCAGGTCCATCGCCGTGTCCCAGTCCGTCTCCACCAGCTTCCCGCCACGTCTCACCAGCGGCCGGGTCAGCCGGTCGGCCGAGGCGTTGGCCTGCCAGCCGAAACAGGTCCTTGGGGCCCAGCCTGCCTCTGTTGACCCGGTCGACGGCGCGCCCGCGCACACCCACGATGCGGCCGTCCCTGACGGCGACGTCCATCGCGTCGCCGTCCGAGTGCGGGATCGACGCGGTCTGCACCCAGCGCTCCACCTGCCCGGGCTCCACACCGTCGGCCAGGCACATGTCGACCCTCGCCGGCCAGGGATCGTCACGGCCGTGAGGCGTCCGTCCGCCCCAGGGCTCCGAGATCCGGTCCACCGACCCTCGCATACCCACCTCCGTCGTCACGCCGCGCCCGGTCGCACGACCGCCCCTGCGTACCCCGGACCGGCACCGTCTGACGCCGACGTCGGCCCCGGCCACCACGAGGACCGCCGACACGAGACCGCGGTCCCGCCGCCGCGGCCTTCGGTGCGGGTACGTTCGCTGAGGCGTCACCGGTCAGTGCCCGGCCGGCGCACGCCATGCATGCCGAGGATCGGATGGGGATGTCGGTTGTGGAGAACGCCGTGCCGGCGCGGGGCGCCCCGTGCTGGATGCACCTGATGGTGAGCGACCTGCGGCGCGCGGAGGCCTTCTACGCCTCCGTCCTCGGGTGGGAATTCGGGGGCAGCTCGCTCGGCGAGGACGACTCGACGGCCTTCGTCGACGGCCGGCCGGTCGCCGGGATCGGTGTCCGGCCGCCGGGCTGGGACCCGGCCACGGTGTGGACGCCCTACTTCGCCGTCGAGGACGCGGACCTGACCGCCGCGCGGGTGCGCGAGCGCGGCGCCACCGTCGCGGTCGGCCCGCTGCGCAAGGGCCGGGGGCGTGCGGCGCTCGCCGCGGACCGGGACGGCGCCGTGTTCGGTTTCTGGGAGGGCCCCACACCCGCGTGGGCGGTGGAGGGGAGCGCCCCTCCCCGGCTGGAGCTGCGGACCCGGGACGTGTTCGAGGCGGCCATCTTCTACGGCGAGGTCTTCTCCTGGTCCGGTGCCGCCGGCGGTATCGAGGTCGTCTACGAAGGTGAGCGCGTCGTCGTCCGGGTGTCCGGCCGTCCGGTGGCACTCCTGCACGGTGGCGCCGTCGAGACGGACCCCGACCCGAGGGTCCGCCCCAGGTGGGTCGTCCACTTCGACGTCGAGGACACCGGACGGGCCGCGGAGGCCGCGGCCGCCGCCGGTGGGGCGGCGTACCCCGCCGCCCCCGGGCCCGGCGTGCAGGGTCCCGCATACGTCGTCCGCGACCCCGAGGGCGGACTGTTCACCGTGTCACCGCGCGCCGGCCGCTGAGCCGCGCGGAGCCGGGGGCGCCCGGCAGGGGTGTTCCGTCCGTCTGCGGGCAGGAGGCGGTGCAGGAACTGGACGAGGACAATCGAGAGGACCGTTGACCGCGGCCCCTGCCCGGCCGGGCAGGAGTTCCCGGTGGGCGGGCCGGAGAGGGGTGCCGTTGCGTTACGTCGGTGTGGAGGAGGAACTCCTGCTGGTGGACACGGACACCTACGAGCCGTGTGCGATGTCGGCCGCGGTGCTGGCCATGGCCGACCGGGCGGGAGCGGAGGACGACGTCTTCCAGAAGGAACTGCACAGGCAGCAACTGGAGTTCGCCACCAGCCCGCAGTCCGACATGGCCGCGCTGGAGGCGGAGATCCGGCGCAGGCGACGCGAGTCCGCGGAGCACGCCGGGAAGCTGGGCGCCTCGGTGGCCGCCCTGGCGACGTCCCCGTTGCCCGTCAGCCCGTCCATCAGCGCGGACGAGCGGTACCGCTGGATACAGCGGGAATTCGGGCTCACGGCGATGGAGCAGTTGACGTGCGGGTGCCACGTACACGTGTCCGTCGAGTCCGACGAGGAAGGGGTGGCCGTCCTCGACAGGATCAGGCCGTGGCTGGCCCCGCTGCTCGCCCTCAGCGCCAACTCCCCCTTCTGGCAGGGCGTGGACTCGGGCTACCGCAGCTATCGGAGCCGGGTCTGGGGGCGCTGGCCCTCCGCCGGGGCCACCGAGCTGTTCGGGACGGCGGAGCGGTACCACGAACACGTCGACGCCATGATCGCCACCGGCGTCGTACGCGACCAGGGCATGGTGTATTTCGACGCCCGCCTCTCCCACAACCACCCGACCGTCGAGGTGAGGGTCGCCGACGTGTGCCTCGACGCGTCGACCACCGTGCTGCTGGCCCTCCTGGTCCGGGGCCTGGTCGAGACGGCGGCGAGGGAATGGCGGGAGGGCACGCCACCCCGGCCGGTCGCCACCGGGCTGTTGCGCCTCGCCTCGTGGCGGGCCGGCCGCTCGGGTCTGGACGACGCGCTGATCCATCCGCGCACCCTCACCCCCGCCCCCGCGGAGGACGTCCTGAAGGCACTGCTCGCCCACGTGCGCGACGCACTCGAGGATATCGGCGACCTGCCGCTCGCCGAGGAGGGCATCAGCCGGCTCCTGCGCACGGGCAACGGCGCACGCCGGCAGCGGGAGCTGCTGAGCCGCACCGACGACCTGAGGGCGGTGATCGCCGACTGCGTCCAGCGCACCCAGGAGTGAGCGGGCG
>NZ_JBEXWB010000210.1:0-11242 GCF_040629645.1 Streptomyces sp. NPDC005899
GCCTGCCCTTGTACGGCCAGATGACCATCGGCACCGCCTTGCAATCCCTCGCCGCGGCCGGCCACCTGCCCGTACTCGCCGCGGCCCTGCACGGCGCGGGCCTCGCCGCCGACTGGGCCACCCTGCTGTGGGAGGTGTCCTCCCGGCCGCCCGCCGAACTCGCCGCCGCCGCGGGCGCCTTGGCCGCGGCGGGCCGCACCGGGGACTGCGGCCAGGTCCTCAGGCAGGGTGTGGCGCGGCCCATCGCCGAGATCGCCGACGCCGTCGTGGCCCTGGACGCGGCGGGGCTCGAGCAGGAGGCCCACGCCCTGCTCGGCGCCTTCCTCCGCGTGCGGGGCGCGCAGGACGCGGTGCGGGTCGCCGGGCACGGTCCGGGCCACCTCGTTCCCCGCCTGCTGGCGGCCGCCCGTGAGGTGTCGGCGGCGTGCGAGCGGGACCTCCTCCACGCGCTCCGGGTGGCGGGCCTCGCCCCGACGCGGTAGGGCCGGACCGCCTCCCACGGCAAGATCCGCGACGCCATGGGCTTGGAGAGATATTTCCCGATCCAGCCTTTAGGCTCGAACACGGCATACCTGACCAAATGGCGTATGTCGTCCCCCAGTGATGAGGAGGCACCATGCTTGCCCAGGAAATCACTCTCACCGCGACACCGACCGACACCACCGCGCTGGGCGCGCTGATGGTGGAGCCCGAGGCCGCGATCAGCGACGCCCCGCTCCACACTCCGGAGGCCGCGGGCTTCCTGCTCGCGCTGCTCCTGCTGTCCCCCAAGGAGCCGAAGGAGCCCCGGGGCAAGTGAGCTCCCACTCCGCATTCGCCGCGGCGGCCGACGCCCTGGCGGACCGCGTCCTCGGTGCCCTCGACGGCACCGGGGGCGCTGTCCAGCTGGCCCGGTACGTCGACGACGCGCCGGACACCCTCGCGGCGCTGGCCGCCGTCCGGGTGCTGGGCGCCGACGCCTTCAGCCCCTGTCTCCTGGCCGGCCACCCGCTGCCGGCGCAGGACGCCGCCGTCGTGACCAAGGCCTTCGACTCCTTCCCGGCGTCCGGCGCCCTGGAGGACCCCACCATCGCCTGGCGCGACGGGGCCACCGCGCACCTCCTCGCCCGCCTCACCCCTGACACGCCCTCGGCGCCCGCCCCGGCCCCTCCGCCGGACGGCACCGGCCTCGACCCCGCGGACTGGCGCGCCTGGTGCGTACGCATGGCCCCGCTCGCCCCGCTCGCCACCCTCGCTCTCGACGGCCCCGTGCACGAGGCCGCCAGAGGCGGGGTCCTGGCGCTGAGCCGGGGTGTCAGCCGTTCGATCCTGCGCCGCGACTTCCCCACGGCGGTACGCCTCGTCCGCTGGCTGGCGTGGCTGCACCACGAGGGCACGCCGCTGCCGCTGGACCCGGCACTCGCCGCGGAACACATGTGGCTCGTGGGTGGCGGCGGGCCGCGTACCGCGCTCGACCTGGCCATCGCGCGCCACTTCCTCGACCAGCGACCCGTCACCGGCGCGAAGGCGGAGATGAGATGACGATTCCCCGGGCCGTGACCGAGGCGGCCCGCAGCATGGCCGACCGGGCGCTGTCATGGCTGCACGCCAACCGTGAGTTCGGCGCACTGCCGCCCGGCACCACGGAGACGATGGCCGATCCGGACAGCGTGTACAAACCGCTGGGGGAGACCACGCTGGCCGCCTCCCTGATCCTGCGCGACAACGTCGCGGGACCGGGCAGGCTGGCCGCCGCCCAGAGCCTGATCGACTTCACCTGGGAACAGTTCCGGCACGGCGACATGCTCTACGAACGCCAGTTGCGCCACACCCTCATGACGGACCCGCTGGAGATGTACGCGCCGTTCGTCCGCTGCGGCTACCACCACGAGGGGCTCCACACGCTGCTGACCCACCGGGCGCGGCTGCGGTCGGCCGGCGGCGTCGAGATGCTGCCGAACCGGCGCCTCGCCGCCGCCAACGCCGCCCGGGTGGTGGGCCTGCCGCACGGTGAGGACATGGCGGCGCTGGCCGGCACGACATGGCTCGGGGCCACCCCGGAGCCCTGGGCCATCAACTGGATCACCGCCTACGCGATGACCCACACGGTCTTCCACCTCACCGACTGGGGCGCGGACCCCGCCGGACTGCCGCCCCGTCTCGCCGAGTACGTCCGCAGCTGGCTCCCCGTCTGGATCGACGTCTGGCGCGAGGTCGGCCAGTGGGACCTCGTCACCGAACTGCTCATCGTCGGCGCCTCGCTCCCGGACCCGTACTGCGCCCCCGAGGACTGGGAGGCGGTGGCCGCGCTCCAGCAGGAGGACGGCCTCGTGCCCCGGGACAGCGACCCCGTGACCGGGGACCCGCAGCAGCGGTTCACCGACCATCAGCACACGGTCGTCGTCGCCGCCGTCGCCGGCTCCGTGGCACTGGTCAGGGCGGCCGGCCGGCCGTGAGCGGACCGCTGCCCGCCGACCGCCTCCGTCCCCTCGCCGAGGCCGCCAGGGGGACGGGCACGGCCGTGGCGTCCGTCCGCGGGGGTGAGAGCACCGTCGTCTGCCGCGGCCCCGTGGACGAGCGCACCCGCTTCGAGACCGGCTCGCTCACCAAGACCTTCACCGCCCTGCTGCTCGCCGAGCTCACCGCCCGCGGCGAGGTGAGCTACGGGGACCGCGCCGACCGGTACCTGCCCTTCCGGCTCCCGGGCCCACCGCTCACGCTCCTCCACCTGGCCACCCACACCTCCGGTCTGCCCCGCCTGCCCCCCGGCCTGCTCGCCGGGGCACTGCGGGCCGGCTGGCTGAGCAACCCGTACGCCGGTTTCTCCGAGGGCGACCTGCTGGCGTCCCTACGCCGCACCCGGCTCCGCCACCGCCCGGGGACCCGGGTCCTCTACTCCAACTTCGGCGGCGGGCTGCTGGGGCACGTGCTGGCCCGTGCGGCCGGTGGCAGCGGGGCCGACTACGCGGCGCTGCTGGCCGAGCGTGTCACCGTCCCGCTCGGCCTGGCGGACACCGACTGCGATCCCGGCCGGGCCCAGGCGACGGGGCACTGGCACGGCAGGCCGCGCCCGGCGATGCGCATGCCCGGACTGGCCGCCGCCGGCGCGCTGCGCTCCAGCGCCCGGGACCTGCTCCGCGTCCTGTCGGCGCTGCTCGACCCGGACACCGTCCAGGAGCGGGCGCTGCGCACCGCGCTCACCGAGGTCCAGCGCCCCCGGCTGAGCGTGCCGAGGACAGGTTCCCGGCTCTGCCTCGTCTGGAACCTGCGCCCCCGCCGGGACGGCGCACTGCTCCACCACTCGGGAGGGACCCGGGGCTTCACGTCCTTCGCGGGCTTCCTGCCCGGCTCCGGGACCGGGCTCGTGGCCCTCACCAACACGGCTCCGACCCCGCTCGCGCCGTTCGTCCAGGCCGCCTACGGCACCCTGGGCGCGCTGGAGGCGGACCGGCCCCGTCCGAAGTGGACCGCTCGGGTGTGAAACGAGATCGACTCCGCCGGTTCACGGCGATGGTCTTGCCCCGCCGTGTGACGGGGCTTACGTTCTCCTCCTACGCACTGTGTCTACGTGCGTAGAAAACGCGTAGAGGCTCTCTGACGCCACGTCGAAGGAGCAGCTCATGTCCCACGTCGTACGCGCCGCCCTCGTCCAGGCGACCTGGACCGGCGACACCGAGTCCATGATCGCCAAGCATGAGGCCCACGCCCGTGAGGCGGCCCGGCAGGGTGCGAAGATCATCGGCTTCCAGGAGGTGTTCAACGCCCCCTACTTCTGCCAGGTGCAGGAGCCCGAGCACTACCGGTGGGCCGAGGCGGTCCCGGACGGGCCCACCGTCCGGCGGATGCGGGACCTGGCCCGCGAGACGGGCATGGTGATCGTCGTGCCGGTCTTCGAGCTCGAGCAGTCCGGCTTCTACTACAACACCGCCGCGGTGATCGACGCCGACGGCTCCTACCTCGGCAAGTACCGCAAGCATCACATCCCCCAGGTCAAGGGCTTCTGGGAGAAGTACTACTTCAAGCCGGGGAACGTCGGCTGGCCGGTCTTCGACACCGCGGTCGGCAAGGTGGGCGTGTACATCTGCTACGACCGGCACTTCCCCGAGGGGTGGCGCCAACTCGGGCTCAACGGCGCGCAGTTGGTGTACAACCCGTCGGCCACCTCACGCGGCCTCTCCGGATACCTGTGGCAGCTGGAACAGCCCGCCTCCGCCGTGGCCAACGAGTACTTCGTCGCCGCGATCAACCGCGTCGGCCAGGAGGAGTACGGCGACAACGACTTCTACGGCACCAGCTACTTCGTCGACCCGCGCGGGCAGTTCGTCGGCGACGTCGCCAGCGACAAGGATGAGGAACTCGTCGTACGCGACCTCGACTTCGGCATGATCGAGGAGGTCAGGCAGCAATGGGCGTTCTACCGGGACCGCCGGCCGGACGCCTACGACGGGCTGGTGGAGCCGTGAGCGGCCTCTACGAGCGGCACCGCGCCGTCAGCCCCGACTGGCTGGCCCTCTACTACCGCCACCCCCTGGAACTGACGCACGGTGAGGGGCGGCACGTCTGGGACGCGGACGGCAACCGCTACCTCGACTTCTTCGGCGGCATCCTCACCACCATGACGGCGCACGCCCTGCCCGAGGTGACGAAGGCCGTCTCCGAGCAGGCCGGCCGGATCATCCACTCCTCGACGCTCTACCTCAACCGCCCGATGACCGAGCTCGCCGAGCGCGTCGCCCAGCTCTCCGGCATCCCCGACGCGCGGGTCTTCTTCACCACCTCGGGCACCGAGGCCAACGACACCGCCCTGCTGCTCGCCACGGCCTACCGCGGGTCGAACCAGATCCTGGCGATGCGCAACAGCTACCACGGCAGGTCGTTCTCGACGGTGTCCGTCACGGGGAACCGCGCCTGGTCGCCCACCAGCCTGTCTCCGCTGCAGACCCTGTACGTCCACGGCGGGGTCCGCGGCCGGGGACCGTACGCGGAACTGAGCGACGAGCGGTTCGTCAAGGCGTGCGTGGCCGACCTGGAGGACCTGCTCGGCCACAGCCGGGGAGCCGCGGCGCTGATCGCCGAGCCCGTCCAGGGCGTCGGTGGCTTCACCTCACCGCCCGACGGGCTGTACGCGGCCTTCCGGGAGGTCCTCGCCCGCCACGGCGTCCTGTGGATCTCGGACGAGGTGCAGACCGGCTGGGGGCGCACCGGCGACCACTTCTGGGGCTGGCAGGCCCACGCGGAGAACGGGCCGCCCGACATCCTCACGTTCGCCAAGGGCATCGGCAACGGCATGGCGATCGGCGGAGTCGTGGCCCGCGCCGAGGTCATGAACTGCCTCGATGCCAACTCCATCTCCACGTTCGGTGGTTCACCCGTCACCATGGCGGCCGGGCTGGCCAACCTCACGTACCTGCTGGAACACGACCTCCAGGGCAACGCGCGGCGGGTCGGCGGACTGCTCATCGAGCGGCTGCGAGCCGTCGGCGCGGCTTCGGCGGCCGTACGGGAGGTGCGCGGCCGGGGGCTCATGATCGGCATCGAGCTGGTGAAGCCCGGCACCGACGAGGCGGATCCGGAGGGCGCTGCGGCCGTGCTCGAGGCGGCCCGCGCCGGCGGGCTGCTCATCGGGAAGGGCGGGGGCCACGACACCAGCGTCCTGCGGATCGCGCCGCCGCTCTCGCTCACGGTCGCGGAGGCGGAGGAGGGCGCGGCGATCCTGGCCGACGCCCTGCGGGCGGCCGGATGACAGGGCCTCGGGCGGTGTGACGGGCCGGGTCGCGGCGCCACGCCGGGGCCCGGCCGATCCGCACGCCTCCCCACCGACCAGCAGCAGCCATTCCGCACCGCGAGGAGGGGTACATGAGCCGCACCGTCATCCACGGCGGACTCGTCGTCACCGCGTCGGACGAGACGCACGCCGACGTACTGATCGAGGGCGGGCGCGTCGCCGCCCTCGCCGCCCACGGCACCGACGCCGCCGGGAGCTGGAGCGCCGACCGGAGGATCGACGCCACGGGCAAGTACGTCATCCCGGGCGGGGTGGACGGGCACACGCACATGGAGATGCCGTTCGGCGGCACCATGTCCTCGGACACCTTCGAGACGGGCACGCGGGCGGCGGCCTGGGGCGGCACCACCACGATCGTCGACTTCGCCGTCCAGCCGAAGGGCGGCTCGCTGCGGCAGGGGCTCGACACGTGGCACGAGAAGGCCGAGGGCACCTGCGCCGTCGACTACGGCTTCCACATGATCATGTCCGACGTGAACGACGCCTCCCTCAAGGAGATGGACAGGCTGATCGAGGGGGGCGTGACCTCGTTCAAGCTCTTCACGGCCTATCCCGGAGTGTTCTACTCGGACGACGGGCAGATCCTCCGGGCCATGCAGCGGGCCGGAGGCAACGGCGGTCTGGTCATGATGCACGCCGAGAACGGCATCGCCATCGACGTCCTCGTGGAGCAGGCCCTCGCGCGGGGCGAGCGCGACCCGCGCTATCACGGCGAGGTCCGCAGGGCGCTCCTCGAAGCCGAGGCCACGCACCGCGTCATCCGGCTGAGCCAGGTCGCCGGCTCCCCCGTCTACGTCGTCCACGTCTCCGCCCAGGAAGCCCTCGCGGAGCTGACCCGGGCCCGCGACGAGGGCCTGCCCGTGTTCGGCGAGACCTGCCCGCAGTACCTCTTCCTGTCCACGGACAACCTCGCCGAGCCGGACTTCGAGGGCGCCAAGTACGTCTGCTCGACACCGCTGCGGCCCAGGGAACACCAGGCGGCACTGTGGCGTGGGCTGCGGACCGACGACCTCCAGGTCGTCTCCACGGACCACTGCCCGTTCTGCTTCAAGGGCCAGAAGGACATGGGCATCGGTGACTTCTCGAAGATCCCCAACGGCATGCCGGGCGTGGAGCACCGGATGGACCTGCTGCACCAGGCGGTGGTGGACGGGCACATCTCCCGCCGCCGCTGGATCGACATCGCCTGCGCCGCGCCGGCCAGGATGTTCGGCCTCTACCCGAGGAAGGGGACGATCATGCCGGGCGCGGACGCGGACATCGTGGTGTACGACCCGGAAGCGGAGCAGGTGCTGTCCGCCGAGACGCACCACATGAACGTGGACTACTCGGCCTACGAGGGCAAGCGGATCACCGGGCGGGTCGAGACGGTCCTGTCGCGTGGTGTCCCGGTCGTCGAGGGGGGCGCGTACGTCGGGCACGCGGGGCACGGGGTGTTCGTGCCCCGCGGTCTGTGCCAGTACCTGTGAACGCGGCACGGGGGGCCTGATCCGGCCGGCGGCCGGCGGCCGGGCGCCCGGGAGTGCGCAGGTCCCCGGGGCCCCGGGGCGGACGACCCGCTCCGGGCCCCGGGCCCAGGCGTCCGTCTACGGCGGTCGCCCGGAGGCCACGACCCGATCGCGAGGGCTCAGGCTGCCTGGTACTGGTGGGCCCGGCCGCCGCGCCATTCCACCCACGCGGGGTCGTCGAGCAGGTCCTCGGCGTCGAAGAGCCCGGCCCGGCGGATGAACTCCTCGACATCGCGGTCGTCATGGGCGAGGCCGACGATCTGCCCGCGGACGGTGACGCGTCGGCCGCCCGTGGGTGAGGGGCGGTGGATGACTATCGGCGCACTCATACCCCCAGCGTGCGGCACCCGTGCGGTCACAGCACCCCGAGTTCGGTGTCCGGACGGCAGTGGACGCAGGCCCGTACTCCCTCACCGAGGGAGGCCAGGGCCTGTTCGCGGCTGACGGGGCGCCGGCGCCTGCCGATCGCGTAGCACCCGCCGACGTGGACCTCGGTGGGTGGAGCGCCGACACCGATGCCCAGTTCGATGACCCAGTCCGGTGGCGGCGGGTGCCGCTCCTCGCCCCGCAGCCGCTCCTTCTCCCGCTGCTCGGCGCCGGCTATCTGCTGCCGGACCCGGTCCAGCGAGACGGCGAGCCATGTCTCCAGCGTCCGGAGACGGGGGAGGTCCGGCGGAAGATCGTTCATGCGTTCGATTCTAGCGCCCCCGCGTGCACCGTCGGCGGGCGGCGGGTGAGGGCGCCTCGCCCGGGGGTTCCGGTGCCCGGGTGAGGGGGGCGTGCCGAGCGGGGACGCGGTGTGCTCCCGCCCGTCACGCGCGCACGGGACGGCCGATGCGGAGAGGCGCCCGGTGGGGGTGCCCCGGCGCTGCGGGGTCGATGGCGCGTGACACCCGCGCCATCGGCCCCGCGACCGAGGACCGGGCGCCGTCGCACCTGTGCGGTCTGCAAGCGGCCGTGCGGCCGTCGACGTAGCCAGGCGCCCCGCTGCGGGCGGTGATGTCCGCGAGCGTCCCACCGGGAGCCGGCTCGACGGGCCCCCGCTCACCGAGGAGGTGTTCCGCCACGTGTACACCTCCCGCGCGGACGGCCACCCGCACCCCGGGGAGGCCCCCGGTGTGAAGCTGGACGAGGAGCCGGCGGCCGCCCGCCCGTACGAGGCCGCCTGCCTGCCGGTCAACCGGCTGCTGGACGGAACCCTGCACGCCCGGTGACCCACCGGCTCCGGAGGGCGCGGGAAGCGACGGCTCCCCGGCACGGTGGACGCGTGTAGACGACCTCTTCCCCTGGCGCGGAAAGCGGTCCAGGATTGTCCCCCGCGACGCGCTTTCCGCGCACCGTCGTACACCGTCCGCCACGTCCCGGTATGGAAGGATCTTCCGGAGCACGCCATCCGAGGCAGCGCCCCCGGCTCACGGGCCGCGCCGGCCGCGGCCCGCACGCCCCGCGCGCACCGTCTGTCAGTTCCTCGACCAGGAGCAGCCATGGACTTCGGACTCGTCCTCCAGACCGATCCGCCCGCCTCGGCCGTCGTCGGGCTCATGCGCCGGGCCGAACGCAACGGCTTCCGCTACGGCTGGACCTTCGACTCGGCGGTGCTCTGGCAGGAGCCCTTCGTCATCTACAGCCGCATCCTGGAGCACACCGAGCGGCTGGTCGTCGGTCCGATGGTGACGAACCCGGGTACCCGGACCTGGGAGGTCACCGCCTCCACCTTCGCCACTCTCAACGAGATGTACGGCAACCGCACCGTCTGCGGCATCGGGCGCGGCGACTCGGCCATGCGGGTGGCCGGCCGCAAGCCCGGCACGCTGGCCAGGCTGGGCGAGGCCATGGACGTGATCCGCGACCTCGCCGAGGGCCGGGAGGCCGAGGTGGACGGGCAGCGGGTGCGGATCCCGTGGGTGAAGGACGGCAGGCTGCCCGTCTGGATGGGGGCGTACGGTCCCAAGGCCCTCGCCCTGGCCGGGCGGAAGGCGGACGGCTTCATCCTCCAGCTGGCCGACCCGTACCTCACCGAGTGGATGGTCAAGGCGGTGCGCGAGGCGGCGGCCGACGCGGGACGGGACCCGGACTCGGTCACCATCTGCGTCGCCGCGCCCGCCTACGTGAGCGACGACCTGGACCACGCACGCGAACAGTGCCGATGGTTCGGAGGCATGGTCGGCAACCACGTCGCCGACCTCGTGTCCCGGTACGGCGAGCACTCGGACCTCGTGCCCGAGGCACTCACCGCGTACATCGCCGGCCGCTCGGGATACGACTACAGCCACCACGGGCGCGCCGGGAACCCGGACACGGCCTTCGTGCCCGACGAGATCGTCGACCGGTTCTGCCTGCTCGGCCCGGCCGAGGCGCACATCGAGAGGCTGAAGGTCCTGCGCGACCTCGGCGTGGACCAGTTCGCCGTCTACAACATGCACGACGCGAAGGAGGCGACGATCGACGCCTACGGCGCCACGATCATCCCCGCCCTGAGCACCTGATCGCCTCGGCCTCGTCGGGGGACTGCTCGGTACCGTGGCGGGCATCCTGATCGCCGACTACTGGATCATCCGCCGCACCGTCCTGGACCTGCCGGACCTCTACCGGCCCGGCGGACGCTACTGGTACGCCAACGGCTGGAACTGGCGTGCCGTGGCCGCCTTCCTGGTGGGCGGCGTCCTCGCGGTGGGGGGTTCGCACTCGGCTCCCGGCAAGGGCCCCTTCCCCGCCGACGGCCTGATCCCGTTCCTGAGGCCGCTGGCCGACTACGGCTGGGCCGTCGGCCTGGCGTCCTCGCTGCTGCTGTACACGGCGCTCAGCGGGGGAGCCCGCCGTCGCCCGGCCGCGAGGGAGGTCAGGAGGGCGCGGGGGACCGGCCCAGCAGGGCGTTGATGTCGACGGTGTCGTCCGGCGACGGGGTGGCCGTGGGAACCGGCTTGTCGAAGCGCGAGAGGTCCACGGACGCGTCCGCGCCGTCGCCCCGCACGGTGAGCCGCACCGGGTAGTGCGTGCCCTCGGCGGCCACGTACACGGTCACCTCCCGTCCCGCAGCCTTCTTCGTGACGGGGACGGCCCGCGTCCCGCCGACCGTCTCCGGCTTGCCCTTGGTCAGGGTGCCGGCGTCCTCCACGCCGGCGCTGTCGGCCACCAAATTCCGGACGGTGTCGAGGTCGCACGGTTCAACGACGGTACGCAGCCTCGTGTCCGCGGTGGAGGCCTTCAGGTACCGCCCGCCGAGGATGGCCTCGAAGGCGCTGCCGCCGACCGGGAGCTGGTTCTTCCAGAAGTCGGCGTCCGCCTTCACCCAGACGGCGTCGCTCCGCTTGATGATCTCGACCGAGCCCTTGCCGGAGCCCAGGTCGATCCCACCCGCGCAGTTGCCGTCCCGGTCCAGGGTGAGATCGAACGTCATCGGGGCGCGGCCCTTCCCCAGGTCGCCCCGGGTGCTGAGGTGGAGGGACTTCGCACCGAGCAGGGCCTCGCGCGAGCGGTCGGCGATCTGCTGGGCGGGCAGTGACTCGAAGTCGTCGTCCGCGTGGGCCGTCGTGCCACTCGCGAGGGCGAGTGCGACGGCTGCCCCGCAGGCGGCCGCGCGAGCGGCGGTGCGCTGTCCGGTCACGGTGCCTCCTGGGAAACGGCCTCGTCCAGGGCCTGTTCGAGCGTCTGCTCCGGCGTGCTCCCCCGTTGCGAGCGTACGCCGCGCACCGGAGGGCCGCACGGCGGTTGCCGCGCACGGAGCGTGAGGTCAAGCCCTGTTTTCGGCTACGCAGCGTGCGGGAAGGGCTGGCCTGGATGCATCGGACGTCATGGCACGAAGGGGCGACATGAACACCAGGGGCGACATGGGCACCGCGGGAACAGCGATGCGCGGGGGAGTGGTGGACGGCGGCGGCAGGACCCGGAAGCGGGCCGGCAGGACGGCCGCCCGAGCGCTCCTGCGCGCCGCCGCCGTCACCGGCGTGGCCGCCGCGCTGGCCGTGCCGAC
>NZ_JBEXWB010000211.1:0-11205 GCF_040629645.1 Streptomyces sp. NPDC005899
GGTGATGGCTCCCGGGCCGGCCCGGGAGCCGGGGGTGGAGACCGGGTCGCCGCGCCCCGTCACAGGGCCGCCGGCGGCGCCGTCTGCGCCGTCACCCAGGCGAGGTAGCGGGCGCTGCCGCGCACGACGGGTGTCGCGATGATCTCCGGGGTGTCGTAGTCGTGCGCCGCCACGAGATGGGCCTCCAGTTCGTCGTAGCGCTGTGCGGTCGTCTTGAACAGCACCTCCCACTCCTCGGTCGTCTCGACGGCGTTCTGCCACCGGTAGACGGAGCGGACCGGAGCGGAGATCTGGGCGCAGGCGGCGAGCCGAGCCTCCACGGCGCCCCGGGCCAGCATCTGGGCCTTCTCCTCGCCGTCCGTCGTCGTCCGTACGGTCAGCCATGCCGTTTCCGTCATGCGGGGCCTCCTCGGTCGTCCGGGTGTACGCGCGTGCTCCCCGATTGTCGGCCCCGCACCGGGTCAGCCGCCGTACGGGTGCCGCTCCCGGGCCTCGCGCAGGGTACGGCCCCACCACACGAGTCGGTCGAGCATCGTCCTGGCCGCCGCCTCGGAGGGTGCCGGGTCCTTGGGCCGGCCCCGGTCGTCGAAGAGGGCGCCCGCGTGGTGGAAGGAGACGGTGTCGCGCATCGAGACGGCGTGCAGTTCGGCGAAGACGAGGCGCAGCTGTTCGACGGCGCGCAGACCGCCCGAGACTCCCCCGTACGAGACGAAGGCGACGGGCTTGGCCTGCCATTCGGTGAAGTGCGCGTCGATGAGGCGCTTGAGCGGGGCCGGGAACGAGTGGTTGTACTCGGGCGTCAGCACGACGAAGGCGTCGGCCCGGGTCAGCCGGGCGGAGGCGGAGCCGGGCCGTGCCACGTCGATCAGTTCGACGTCGATGTCCGGGTGGCCGGACGCCCGGTCGAGGAACCAGTCGGCGATCACGGGACCGAACCGCCCCTCGCGGTCGCTGCCGAGGATGGCGGCCACTTTGAGCGGGCGGGCGGAGGGGGTGGCTACGGCTGTGGTGGGAGCGGATGCGATGGAGGCGGATGCGGCCGGAGCGGATGCGGTGATGTCCATGAGCCGCACACTCGCGCCTCAACCATGGTTGAGGTCAACTCCGCCCACCCGAGGCGCCCGCCGGGCGCGGAGCGGCAGGCCGTAGCGTGGGGCCCATGACCACTGCCCCGTCCGAGCTGTACGTCGAGTTCGACGGCCGTCCGGCGACCGCCGGAGACCTGCGGATCCCGGCGTTCGCCGGGTACGGCCACTTCACGGCGATGCAGGTCAGGGACCGCGCGGTGCGCGGTCTCCCCCTGCATCTGGACCGGCTGGACTCCGCGAACCGGGACCTGTTCGGCCTGCCCCTGGAAGGGGGCCGGGTGCGGGAGGCCATCGCCCACGCACTCGACGGCGCCGGGGTACGGGACGCCTCGGTCCGCGTGTACGCCTTCATGCCGCCGGGCGACACGGACACGACGGTCATGGTCACCGTGCGGGCCCCGGCGCGGTCGGACGCGGCACCGAAGGGCCTGATGTCCGTCCCGTACGCGCGCGCCGTGCCGCACATCAAGCGCGCCGGCGAGTTCGGCCAGTTGTACTACGGCCGGTCGGCGGCGCGGTCGGGGTTCGACGAGGCGCTGCTGACCCTGCCGGGCGGGGTGGTGACCGAGGGCGCCGTCACCAACGTCGGCTTCCTGTCCGGCACCACGGTGGTGTGGCCCGACGCCCCGGCGCTCACCGGCGTCACCATGGCGCTCCTGGAGCGCGGTCTCGCCGGGACGGACCGGCCGTCCGCCCGGCGGCCCGTGACGCTGGACGGCCTGGGCGCGTACCGGGCGGCCTTCGTCACCAGCTCACTGGGGATCGCACCCGTGCACCGGATCGACGACACGGTCTTCGAGGTGGACGAGGAGCTGATGGCACTGCTGGAGCGGGTGTACGACGAAGCCCCGGCGGACCCGGTCCGGCACCTCCCCGCCCACCCCGCGTGAAGGACCATGGGCGCATGCAGATCCACATCGAAGGTTCAGACCTCCCGGGCCGCACCTGCCCGCCCGGCACCGACTTCGCCGGTTTCGGCAACATCCACGTGGGTGTGCAGCGCAAGGACCGTCCGGGCGAGCTGCTCACCCCGTTTCCGGGAGACGCGCCCCGCGCCTCGTGGACCCTCGACTGCTCGGTGACGCACGGCCCGGACGGCGTCGAGGTCACCGGCCCGCACATCCAGGACCGGCTCGGCGGGCGCTTCGTCTACCTGTCCTGGGGCACCGTGGACGAGGCCGGCGTGTTCACCATGTTCCGGCGCGCCAAGCTGATGATCGGCGACATCGACCCGGAGGTGCTCGGGGCCGCCGCGCTGACCGGCCACCTCACCGCGCGGCTGCGGCTGAGCGACGGGAAGGGGCAGCCGCGGTGCGCCCGGGTGCGCCCGCCGGACATCGCGTGGTCCGCCACCGGCGGAGCATGAGACCGCCCTCACCGGGCCCGAGGGGGGAGGGCCGGCGAGGGCGGTTTCCGTGGGCCGGCGGGGGATGCCGTTCCCATGGGGGGGGGTTGAGATGCGTGTGCCCGGTCACACCCGGAGCACACATGTGATGCGCGTCACCTTTCAGGGGGTGGGCTCACCCGATCGGCACCTGGTGACCCGCATGGCCGGGGACACCGCCGCGACCTGCGCCGCACCGCGGCAGCCGGGGCGGGACGAACGCCCGGACGGGTGAAAACTGACTGCGTGTCAGCAGGCCGCGACCCGTGGCCGCCCGTTAGGTCGGAGGCAGGACACATCCGTCTGCCCGGAGGATTCCCATGCGCAGCCCTGCCCGCCTCGTGACCGGTACCGCCACCGCGGCCCTCACCGCCGCCGTGCTCGGCCTCGCCACCGCCGCCCCGTCCGCCTCCGCGGACGACTCCGGCCGGCTGGAGTTCGCTCCGGCGGCGGCCGTGCCGGGTGCCGCGGTCACCGTGACGACCACCGCCTGCGGCGACGGCGAGGCCGGCTTCGGCGACGCGGCCGAGCTGGAGGCCGGGGAGTTCGAGGTGGAACCCGGCGCCTCCGGCCAGGGGGCGACCGGCAGGTTCACCGTCCCGGCGCAGGCCGCGCCGGGGACGTACGCCGTCGGGGTCTTCTGCGACGACGGCAAGGAGGCGGCCGGGGACCTGGAGGTCACCACCGCCCCCTCCCTCCTCTCGGGCGCCTCCTCGGCGGGCTCCACCGCCTGGCCGAAGCCGGACACCGAGCTGGAGGAGGGTGCCGCGCCCGAGCCGGAGGCGGAACCGGGGACCGGGGCCGCGACCGAAGCCGGGCCCGGGGTGCGGCCCGCACCCACCGCCTCGTCCGAGGCGTGGCCGGACCGGCCCTCCGGGCACGTCGGCACGGGCGTCGGCGGAAGCGTCGGCCCGGACCCCGGCCGCGTCGCCGCCGGCGCCGGGGTGCTGGGCGCGGCCGCCCTGGCCGGGGCCTGGCTCCTGCGCCGCCGCGCGCACGGCGCCCAGGACAGCTGACGGGCAGCGGTCGCGACGGCACCGTGAACGGGACGAGGACGGCCCTGCGGGCCAGGTTCTGGCTGCTGGGCATCGCCGTGCTGTGCGGACTCTGGCTGGTGCAGAACGGGATGGCCACCCGGACCGTGCCGCCTCAGCCGGTCAAGGCCGAGGCCTTCGACGCGGGCCCCCGCCCCCGCCCGGGCGCCCGTGTCGCCGCCCCCCTCCCGCCCGCCGAACCGGCCCGCGTCCGCGTCCCGCGCATCGGTGTGGACGCGCCCCTGATGCGGCTGGGGCTGAACGCGGACGGCAGCCTGGAGGTACCGCCCGCCCGCGACCGCCACCTCGCCGGCTGGTACGGCGAGGGCACCCCACCGGGGGCGAAGGGCACCGCGGTCGTCGCCGGTCACGTCGACAACGACGAGGGGCCGTCCGTCTTCTACTCCCTCGGCTCCCTCCGGAAGGGCGACCGCGTCGAGGTCGACCGGGTGGACGGCAGCACCGCGGTCTTCGCCGTCGACGCGGTCGAGGTGTACGGCAACGAGGACTTCCCCGACCGGAAGGTCTACGGCGCCTCGGAACACGCCTCCCTGCGCCTCATCACCTGCGGGGGCGGCTACAGCCGGCGGACCGGCTACCTGGGCAACGTGGTGGTCTTCGCCCACCTCACCGGGGAGCGGTGATCAGGCCGTCCACTGGTCGAAACCGAGCTTGGCGACGAGCGAGAAGACCACGACGAGCAGCACCCCCCGGACGAAGCCGCTGCCCTTCCTGATGGCCATGTGCGCGCCGGCCATCCCGCCCGCCAGGTTGAACACGGCCATGAGCGCGGCGAGCTGCCACAGCACGGTGCCCTGGTAGGCGAACATCGCCAGCGCGCCGGCGTTGGTGCACACGTTGACGATCTTGGCGTTGGCGGACGCGGTGACCAGGTCGAGGTGGAGCACGGCGGTCAGCGCCAGGACGAGGAACGTGCCGGTGCCCGGGCCGAACAGCCCGTCGTAGAAGCCGATACCGCCACCGCACAGCACGACGGCGGTGATCGTGCGGGCCCGGGTCACCTTCCGGTCCGTCCCGTCACCGGCCGCCACCGCCGTACCGAAGGACGGCCGCAGCACCACGAACGCCGCGACGCCGAGCAGCACCACCATGATCACCGGGCGGAGCACGTCACTGCTGATCCCGGCGGCGAAGAAGGCACCGGTCATCGACCCGGCCAGCGCCGTCAGCCCGATCCGCACCGCGGTGCCCACCTGGACCGGCGCTCTGCGCACGTAGGTGACGGCGGCGCCCGTGGTGCCGACGATGGCGACCGCCTTGTTGGTGCCGAGGACGTGGGCGGCCGGAACGTGCGGCAGACCCAGGAGCAGCGCGGGCAGCAGGAGGAGCCCACCACCGCCCACCACCGCGTCGATCCAGCCGGCCGCGGCGGCGGCCAGGCACAGGAGAACAAGGGTGGTCAGCGATATCTCGGGCATGTCCGCGACCCTAACCGGCTCCCTCCCGCCGGCCGCCACGGCCCTCACAGGGGACACGGGCGCGTGCTGAGCGCAAGGTTCCTCCCGGGAAACAGGAGGGATGCGGTCGGGTAACACCGGCCCCGCAGTCTCTTCGACATGAGGACACAGAGCGGGAACGCGGGGCGTGTGGTGGTGATCGGCGCCGGGATGGCGGGCGCGCGGCTCGCCGCCCGGGTACCCGGAGTCACCGTCATCGGCGAGGAGGAGCACGCGCCGTACAACAGGGTCCTCCTCGCCGAGGTGCTGGCCGGCCGGTACGAGCCGGACGTCATCGCGCTGCCGCCCGCCGAGGTGCGGCGCGGGGTGCGGGCCGTCCGCATCGACCGGGCCGACCGGGTCGTGCACTGCGACGACGGCAGCGTCGTCGGCTACGGGCACCTCGTGCTGGCGACCGGCTCGAACCCGGTGCTGCCGCCGCTGCGCGGCCTCGGCCACACGCTCCCGGACGGGGTGCACCCCTTCCGCACCCTCGACGACTGCCTCGCGCTGCGGACGGCCGCACGCCCCGGCGTACGCGCGGTCGTCATCGGCGGCGGTCTCCTCGGGGTCTCGGCGGCGCGGGCGCTCGCCGAGTGCGGTGCCCAGGTGGTGCTGGCCCAGCAGGGCGAGCACCTCATGGAACGGCAGCTGGACGCCGAGGCGGCCGGGATGCTGCGGGGCCACCTGGAGGGACTGGGCGTCGAGGTGCACACGGAGTGCCGGGTGCGCGGGCTGCGCTGCACCGACGGGGACACCCCGGCCGTGCGGGCCGTGGAGCTGGCCGACGGATACGAGCTGGCGGCCGAGATCACGGTCCTGGCCTGCGGGGTCCGGCCCAGGACCGGCCTGGCGCAGGCCGCCGGCCTGGACGTCGGCAAGGGTGTCGTCGTCGACGACGAGCTGCGCACCTCGGACCCGTACATCCACGCGGTTGGCGACTGCGCCGAGCACCGGGGCACCGTGTACGGGCTCGCGGGCGCGGCCCTGGAACAGGCGGACGTGCTGGCCGAGGTGCTGGCCGGGCGCCCCGCGCGGTACGGCGGCACCCGGGCGCTGACCCGCCTGACGCTGCGCTCCCCTACCGCCTCCGCCGCTCCGGTCCCCGCCGGGCCGTCCGGCGCTCTCGACCTGGCCGCTTTCGGCGACTCCCGCCCGATGCCCGGCGACGACGTGATCCGGCTGGCGGACGCCACCCGGGGCGCGTACCGCACGGTCGTCGTCCGGGGCGACCGGCTGGCGGGCGGGGTGCTGTTCGGCGACCTCGCCGCGGTCGGCACCCTCGCCCGCACCTGGCAGGACGACGACCCCCTTCCCGCGGACACGTCCCTGCTCCACCTGCTCACCAACGACGGAGGCTTCTGATGCCGGTGTCCACTCCCCCGACCGCCCTCACCGCGGGCGTGCCGACGATCGTGGTCGTCGGGCACGGCATGGTCGGCCAGCGGTTCCTGGAGGCTCTCGCCGACCGGGGCCTGACCGCCGCCGCGGGCACGGCGCGGGTCGTGGTGCTCTGCGAGGAGCCCCGCCCCGCCTACGACCGGGTGCAGCTGACCTCGTACTTCTCCGGGCGGACGCCGGAGGACCTCTCGCTCGTCGAGCCGGGCTTCATGGCACGGCACGGCATCGAGCTGCGCGTCGGCGACCCCGCGGAGAGCATCGACCGTACGGCGCGCACGGTCACCGCGCGCTCCGGGGAGACCTTCTCCTACGACACCCTGGTGCTGGCCACCGGCTCGTACCCCTTCGTGCCGCCCGTGCCCGGCAAGGACTCCGAGGGGTGTTTCGTCTACCGCACCATCGAGGACCTCCTGGCGATCGAGGAGTACGCGAAGACGGCGACGACCGGCGCGGTCGTCGGCGGCGGGCTGCTCGGCCTGGAGGCCGCGGGGGCGCTGAAGGGGCTCGGGCTCGACACGCACGTCGTGGAGTTCGCCCCCCGGCTCATGCCGGTCCAGGTCGACGAGGGGGGCGGCGCGGCGCTGCTGCGCACCATCGAGAACATGGGCCTCTCCGTGCACACGGGTGTCGGCACCCAGGAGGTCACCGCGGGCGCGGACGGCCGGGTGAACGGCATGGCGCTGTCGGACGGCTCCTCGCTCGAGACCGACCTCGTGGTCTTCTCCGCGGGCGTACGGCCCCGGGACCAGCTGGCCCGTGACTGCGGTCTCGCGGTCGGCCCGCGCGGCGGCATCGTCGTCGACGAGGAGTGCCGCACCTCCGACAGGGACGTCTTCGCCATCGGGGAGTGCGCGCTGGCCTCGGACGGCCGGGTGTACGGGCTGGTGGCGCCGGGCTACGAGATGGCGTCGGCGGTCGCCGAGGTGATCGCGGGCAACACCGCCTCCTTCACCGGCGCCGACCTCTCCACGAAGCTGAAGCTGCTCGGTGTGGACGTGGCCTCGTTCGGCGACGCGCACGGCGCGGCCGAGGGCTGCCTCGACGTCGTGTACGCGGACTCCCGGTCCGGCGTCTACAAGAAGCTGGTGATCGGCCAGGACGGCACGCTCCTCGGCGGTGTCCTGGTGGGCGACGCCGACCAGTACGGCACGCTGCGGCCCATGACCGGCACGGTGCTCCCCGTCGCCCCGGAGCAGCTGGTGCTGCCGGCCGGTGCGGGCGGCCCCGTCACCCTCGGCCCGTCCTCGCTCCCCGACGAGGCCGTGATCTGCTCCTGCCACAACGTCACCAAGGGCGCGATCTGCGAGCACACGACGCTGCCGGAGGTGAAGAAGTGCACCAAGGCCGGCACCGGCTGCGGGAGCTGCGTCAAGGTCATCGGCCAGCTGCTGCCGCAGCCCGAGGACCAGGGGATGTGCGGCTGTTTCGAGTACACCCGCAGCGAGCTGTACGAGATCGTCCGCACCCTCGGTGTCACGACGTACGCGGACCTGCTGGACTCGCACGGCCGTGAGGCGGCCCGCGGCGGGGACGGCTGCGAGGTCTGCAAGCCCACGGTCGGCTCGATCATCGCCTCGCTCGCCCCGACGGTCGGCGCGAGCGGCTACGTCCTGGACGGTGAGCAGGCGGCGCTGCAGGACACCAACGACCACTTCCTGGCCAACCTCCAGCGCAACGGCTCGTACTCCATCGTGCCGCGCATCCCCGGCGGTGAGATCACCCCGGAGAAGCTGATCGTGATCGGCCAGGTGGCGCGGGACTTCGGGCTCTACACGAAGATCACCGGGGCTCAGCGGATCGACCTGCTCGGCGCCCGCGTCGACCAGCTGCCGCTGATCTGGACCCGCCTCGTCGACGCCGGCTTCGAATCGGGGCACGCGTACGGGAAGTCGCTGCGCACGATCAAGTCCTGCGTGGGGCAGACCTGGTGCCGCTACGGCGTGCAGGACTCCGTCAGGATGGCCATCGACCTGGAGCTGCGTTACCGCGGCCTGCGCGCCCCGCACAAGCTGAAGTCGGCCGTATCGGGCTGCGCACGGGAGTGCGCCGAGGCCCGCGGCAAGGACTTCGGGATCATCGCCACCGCCCAGGGCTGGAACCTGTACGTGGGTGGCAACGGCGGCGCCACCCCGCGCCACGCGGACCTGCTGGCCCAGGACCTGTCCGACGCCGAACTGGTACGCCTCATCGACCGGTTCCTGATGTTCTACATCCGCACGGCCGACCGCCTGGAGCGCACCTCGACGTGGCTCGACCGGATCGAGGGCGGCCTGGAGCACGTGCGGGACGTCGTCGTCCACGACTCGCTGGGGCTCTGCGACGAGCTGGAACGGCTCATGGCCGACCACGTCGCCGGCTACCGCGACGAGTGGGCCGAGACCATCAACGACCCGGAGCGGCTGCGGCGCTTCGTCACCTTCGTGAACGCCCCCGACGCACCCGACCCCTCGGTGAAGTTCGTCCCGGAGCGCGACCAGGTCAAACCCGACCTGGACATCCTCGCCGGGCCCGTGCTCGCCATCCGTACCCTCGAAGGGACCTCTTCCTGATGACGACCCAGACGATCGAGACGGCGCGGGAGACGCGGACGATCCAGCTGTCGGACGGAGCGGGCTGGCTGACGGTCTGCGACCGTGAGCTGCTGACACCGGGCCGCGGGGTGGCCGCCCTCCTGCCGGACGGCCGGCAGGTCGCGCTCTTCGTCGACCGGGCCGGGCGGGCGTACGCGATCGACAACCGCGACCCGTTCACGGGCGCCTACGTCCTCTCGCGCGGCCTGGTCGGTTCCTCGGGCGGCCGCCCGTTCGTCGCGTCCCCGCTCCTGAAGCAGCGCTTCGACCTGGAGACGGGCGTCTGCCTGGACGACGACGAGGTCAGCGTCCCGGTCTTCCCCGTCCGCGCGGACTGATCCCGCCCCGTTCACCGGCCGTTGCCGCACCGTCCACCGCGTGCCTCTACGGTCCTGTCGTTCGACCCGCCGGGCCGACCGGGCCGGCGGGCCACGCGACACCCGTGGAGTGATCGTGGAACGTCGGACCTTCTTGCGCACATCGGTGGTCGGGGCCTCGGCGGCGGCCTTCGGCGGCACCCTGTGGCGGGGTGCCGCCCTCGCCGCCCCGGCCCAACCGGGCACCGGGCCCTACGGCGCGCCGCAGGCCGCCAACAGCGACGGCATCCTGCTGCCGAGCGGCTTCACCAGCCGGGTCGTCGCCCGCTCGGGACGCACCGTGCCCGGCACCTCGTACACCTGGCACAGCGCCCCCGACGGGGGCGCCACGTTCGCCGACGGCGGCGGCTGGATCTACGTCTCCAACGCCGAGGTCTCCTCGGGCAGCGGTGGCGGAGCGAGCGCGCTGCGCTTCGACGCCTCCGGGACCGTCACGTCGGCCTACCGGATCCTGTCCGGCACGAACAACAACTGTGCGGGCGGCCGGACCCCGTGGAACACCTGGCTCTCCTGCGAGGAGGTCACCCGCGGGTACGTGTACGAGACCGATCCGCAGGGTGTCGACGCCGCGGTGCGTCGCCCGGCGCTCGGCCGCTTCAAGCACGAGGCGGCGGCCGCCGACCCCGACCACGGCTACGTCTACCTGACCGAGGACGAGACGGACGGCCGCTTCTACCGCTTCCGCCCGGCCACGTGGGGCGACCTCTCCTCCGGCACCCTCCAGGTGCTCGTGGCGGGCTCCGGCACCTCGGGCGCCGTCACCTGGACGACCGTGCCCGACCCGGACGGTTCTCCGACCGAGACCCGCTACCAGGTCTCCGGCGCCAAGGTGTTCAACGGCGGCGAGGGGTGCTTCTACGCGGCGGGCACCTGCTGGTTCACCACGAAGGGCGACAACCGGGTGTGGGCGTACGACGCGAACGCCTCCTCCCTCTCGCTCGTGTACGACGACTCGCTGGTCACCGGCGGCGCCGCCCCGCTCACCGGGGTCGACAACGTCACCAGGTCCGCCTCGGGCGACCTGTACGTGGCCGAGGACGGCGGGAACATGGAGATCTGCCTGATCACGCCCGGCGGCACCGTCGCGCCGTTCCTCCGGATCAACGGCCAGTCCGGTTCGGAGATCACCGGTCCGGCCTTCTCGCCGGACGGCACGCGGCTCTACTTCTCCTCGCAGCGCGGGACGAGTGGCAGTTCCTCCGGCGGCATCACCTACGAGGTCACCGGCCCGTTCCGCCGCTGAGCGTCCCGGCGGCCGGGCCAGCGCCGCGGCAGCGGCCGTGCGCCGCCGCCCCGCCGGGGCGTCAGGCCCGGCCGCCGCCCTCGACCGCCGCCGGATCCATCCAGACGACCTCCCAGATGTGGTGGTCGGGGTCCTGGAAGGAGCGGCCGTACATGAAGCCCTCGTCCATCGGGTCGTTGGCGGGCGAGCCGCCGTTGGCGAGCGCGGTGTCGGCCATCTCGTCGACCTCCTCCCGGCTCTCCGCGCTGAGCGCGAGGAGGACCTCGGTGGTCCGGGAGGCGTCCGCGATCTCCTTCTTGGTGAAGTCCTTGAAGCGCGGCTCGCTGATGAGCATGGCGAAAATCGTGTCGCTGATGACCAGACAGGCCGTCGAGTCGTCACTGAACTGGGGGTTGAAGCCGAAGCCGAGCTTCGAGAAGAAGTTCTTCGTCGTCTCCAGGTCCTTGACCGGCAGGTTCACGAAGATCATCTGAGGCTGAGGCATGATCGTTCCACTCTTCCGTCCGGGCGCTTCACGCGTCTCGTGGCGCCGTGTGCGAGCGCTTGTGCACGGTAGACGGCCGGGCCGGGCGGAACTCATCGCCCGCGGGAGGGGCGATTTCCGGCCTCCGCGCGCGGGCCCGCCCTGGAACCCCACCCGCCCGCCCCGCG